>NZ_DBGCJQ010000041.1:0-10908 GCF_048354975.1 Massilistercora timonensis
CTCCCGGATGGGGGTTCCCTCCGTCATCGCGCGCCTCCTTAAGTTTCCCTTTACCTTCAAATGCCCCGGCGTCTTTCAACTGCCGGGGCACCCTTTTAAATTCTTGTTATATGCTGTTACTCTACTGCCAGGATATAATAGTAGATCGGCTGTCCGCCGCTGTGGACATCCACATCCACATCCGGATAGAGCTCTGTGATCTCCTGGGTAAATTTCTCCGCATCTTCCTCATTTACTTCCTCGCCGTAATAGAGGCTGATCAGTTCAGAATCCTCGTCCACCAGCTGGGAGAGCATATCCTTGACAGTCTCCTCGATCTCGCTTCCCACAGACAGGATCCCCTTGTCGCCGATCCCCATGATGTCTCCTTCATGGATCTCTTTGTCGTCAATGTGGGTATCCCGCACCGCATAGGTGATCTGACCGGATTTCACATGCTGGATCTGTTCCAGCATAGCCGCTTCGTTTTCCTCGGCGGAAGCTTCCGGCATAAAGTTGATGATGGCGGTGATCCCCTGAGGAACCGTCTTGGTGGGGATCACAATGATCTTCTTGTCTTTTACCAGATCTTTCGCCTGGTTGGCCGCAAGCACGATATTCTTATTATTAGGAAGAATGAAAATGGAATCTGCGTTCACATGATCCACCGCGTTCAGCATGTCCTCCGTACTTGGATTCATGGTCTGGCCGCCCTCGATGATATAGTCAGCGCCCAGCTCCCGGAAGATCTCATTCATTCCCTCGCCGATGGATACCGCGATGAAGCCCATGGGCTTCCTTGGCTCATCCTTCTTCGCCTCTTCTGCCTGCTGCGCCGCAACCTTCTCCGCCTCACGGATCAGTTTCTCCTGATGCTCTTCCCGCATGTTGTCTACCTTCATCCGGGAGAGCTGGCCGTAAGTCAGGCCTTTCTCAAAGGCCAGGCCGGGATGGTTGGTGTGCACGTGGATCTTTACCACATCCTCGTCCGCCACGCAGACAATGGAATCTCCGATGGAAGAAAGATAAGACTTCAGTTCCTTCTCATCCTTTTCCGTAAATTCTTTCTCTGTCAGAATGATAAACTCGGTACAGTAACCGAACTTGATATCCGCCGCTTCCTGAGGCGCCGCCATCTTTCCAACGCCCGCTCCGCTTCCCGGAGTAATGGCGCTGTAGTCGATCTCCTTGCCCAGGAAAGCGTCATATGCCCCCCGGATCACTTCCAGGAGACCCTGGCCGCCGGAATCAACCACGCCTGCTTCCTTGAGCACCGGCAGAAGGTCCGGCGTCTTTGCCAGCACTTCCTCCGCATGCTTGATCACTTCCGGGATAAATACTTCCAGATCATCTGTCTCCAGCGCCATCTCCGCCGCTTTCTCCGCGATCCCGCTGGCCACTGTAAGGATGGTTCCCTCCTTCGGCTTCATAACTGCCTTGTAGGCCGTATCCCGAGCCCGGGCACAGGCCGCTGCCAGCCCCGCTGCGTCGATCTCCTTCTCCTCCCGGATGGATTTGGTAAATCCCCGGAGGAGCTGGGACAGGATCACGCCGGAGTTTCCTCTGGCTCCACGCAGAGAACCGGAAGAAATAGCCTTGGCCAGATCCTTCATATTATAATCTGTGAGAGCAGTCACTTCCTTTGCCGCAGACATGATGGTCAGGGACATATTGGTCCCCGTATCTCCGTCCGGCACCGGGAAGACGTTCAGTTCATTGATAAATTCTTTCTTGGATTCGATATTCTGTGCGCCTGCCAAGAACATCTTCGCAAGCATTTCCACATTAATAGTTTTTGTAGCCACTTCCTATGTTCCTCCTTAAACTAATCGATGACCCTGACGCCTTCGATGTAGATATTGATCTTGTCCACAGGCATTCCGGAAAATTCTTCCACCCTGTACTTCACATTGCTGATCAGATTCTCCGTCACTGCGGAAATGCTGACTCCATACGCCACGATAATATGGAAATTCAAAGTGATGTGATTCTCCTCCGAAATCATCACCTGGATGCCTCTGGTCAGGCTCTCCTTCTTCAGAAGATGGACCAGTCCGTCTTTTACATTCACCGCGGCCATTCCCACGATCCCAAAACACTCCACCGCAACGGTTCCGGCATATTTTGCCACAACCTCCGGGTCTACGGTGATGATACCAAGGTCGGTGCTTATACATCCCTTCATATTAGAAACCTCCACTTCTCCTAGGATATTTTCCTTGCATATTTGCTTAGTGTTTCTATTATACCCTGTTTCCCGTGATAATACAAGATTCCCGGGCACACAAAAAACCCAGATTCCGTAATGAAATCTGAGTTTTTAACTGCTTTTTTGCACTTTGCCTATGCACGCTCCACTTTGCCTGATCTTAAGCAGGAAGTGCAAACATACATTTTCTTCGTAGCACCATTCTCTGTCTTAACGCGAACAGACTTTACATTTGATTTCCACATCTTAGGTGTCCTTCTATGAGAGTGGCTCACGTGATTTCCAAAATGAGCTCCCTTCTGACAAATAGCACATTTAGCCATGACTACACCTCCTAACGCTCATAATAAGTCTTTCTACAGACTCGCAACAATAGTTATTCTAGCAGAATGATCTTAAAATTGCAAGCATTATTTCAGAATTTATCTTCATTTACAGCAAAATAAATTATAACCTGCCAGAACACACAGTAAAATGCACAGCACTTCCACAAATGTATTGGGCAGGATCAACGCCAGGATGATCCCCACTGCAACCCAGAACAGGGCGAATCCGATGATCCGTTTCAAACTGCTGCCCCCTGCCGGCCTTTTCTATCATTCTATGCCTCAGGCGCCCGGAAGATTACTCCTCTTCCAGGATGTCCATCACATCCTGCTCGCTCATAGTCTCTTCCTTTTTGGAGCCAAACTTGTCCACCACATCCGGGATCATATCCAGGATCTTGGTCATGGTATCCTGGTTCTTGATGTTCACCAGACGGGTCTTGTCATTCTGGATCACCAGGACCGCGCAGGGCGTCATCTTACCGCCGATACCGCCGGCTCCCTTCTCCTTCTGATCTGCGTTGAAGGCGCCCGCCCCCACGGCGAAAGACACATCCACCAGGGGAAGGATGATGGTATCCCCGATATGGATGGCGTCACCCACCACCGTCTTGGATGAGAACACTCCGTCCATCCCGTGGAACAAAGCCTCTACCGTACCCTTGAAATTATTGTCTGCCATACTTCTTATTCCTCCTGTATCCGCTGCCTGATACTCTTACAGCTCAAACTCCTTAATATCTCTGTAGGTCTCCCGCACATCCCGGTTCCAGAACAGGTTCCAGGCAAAGACGGCCACATGCCACAGGCGGGCTTTTCCCTTAACCCGGGCTTTTCCTTCCAGGACGCTGCGCTCAAAATCCGGCCGGATCTCAGTATAGCTTCCAATAAAAGGATAGATCATACTCAGTCCTGCCAGCACCTGTCCCGTGGTGCAGGGATCCTCGAACCCATAGACCACCTGCAGGGCGCCGTCCTTTGGCTTCAGTCCTCCAAGAAGGCGGACCGTCTCCTTTTTCAGCCTTTTCCACGCCGCCTTGTGAGTCTCGCTTTCCAGGAATTGAAGGACCTTGTCCTTCTTCTCCCCTAACAGCCTTATCTTATCACAAAAGCCTGAGAATGTACATTTGATCTTGTGAAACCAGGCCTTTATTTTCTCCCAAAGGGATTTTTCTTTCCTGCGGGAAGTCTTGTGTATCTGCGTTTTTGCTTCTTCAGCATGCGCAGGTTCCGGTTCAGGGCTTTCTTCAGTTTCCGGAACATCTTCCCCTTCTTCATTCTCTTCAGCAGCTTCAATTTCTTCAACTGCTTCAGTTGCTTCAATTTCTTCAACTGTTTCCACTGCTTCGTCTTTTTCAGCCGTTTTAACTGTTTCAGGTTTCTCAGCTTCTTCAGTTGTCTCAGGTTTTTCCCTTTTTTCAGGATATTCATGGCTTACCCTCTCTTCCTCCTCCGGTCTCCCTTTGGTTTTCTTTCCATATTTCTTCCATGCGATCCGCAGTCTCCAGCCGGCCTTCCCGTTCCTGTAATACCCTTCCGCCCGGATGAAATGGAACAGCCAGGTGGCCTTTCCCTTTGCCCTAAAGGTATCCCGGGAACCCTCACATCTGGCAGCCCCCTCATAGCGGATGGGAACAAAAAGAAGGATCCCCGCAAGCAATACCAGTATTCCCAGTATAACTGCCAGTATGATACCTATTATCTTTAAGATCAACAAAAGTATGTGCAGCATCTCATTCTTCCTGTTCCCTGTTTAAGATATAGGAACGGACATCCGTACCTTTTGTCTCATTATACACTTCCCGGACGATTTTTTCTACTAATTCCAGTGCATCCTCATGGTCTTTTGCGATCCCTACCACGAAAAAGTCTCTGTCCGGGAAAGAAGGCTGCAAAAAAAGCAGGCTGGAACAGATTTCCAGCTGTCTCCCCCTCTCTTCCGGAAGGGTCACCAGATGGATAGGCGGCTGAAAGCGCCCGGCCTCCAGGCGCCGGATGATCTTGTCTTTTTTCTTCTCCACTTTTTCTGTCAGGTATAAATACCGGTAATATCTCATGGTTTCTTCCCCGTTATCCGTAATATGCGTCAAACACTTCCTTGGCCACATTGACCGCCTTGGCTCTTCCGTCCGCGGACTCGATGATCACGCTGATCACAAGATCCGGATCCTCCACATTGGACATCCCCACAAACCAGGAATGATCCTTTTCCTTGTCGGAGCTGTATTCCGCCGTGCCGGTCTTGCCTGCCGCCGTATAACTCTGACCGTTCAAAACTGACGCTGTGCCGTACTCTACCACGCTTTCCATATAATCCTTCAGCTGGGCCGCCTCCTGGGAGGTCATAAGCTTGCCGTATTCCTCCGGCCGGTACTCCTTGATCACCGTGCCGGTATAATTGGTGACCGCTTCGATAAGATAGGGCTCCATAAGCGTACCGCCGTTGGCGATGGAGGAAGCGATCAGCGCCATGTGATAAGGGCTCACCTGGGTCTCTCCCTGTCCCATGGCCGTCATCATCCGCACCGCTTCGCCGTCTTCCCCGCTCAGGGTAAAGCTGCTCTTGGTATAGGGAAGATCCCCTGGAAGCTCCCGGTTAAAGAGAAGATCCCCTGCCGTCTCCCGGAAGCTCTCAATATCCAGGGAGGCGCCGATGTTGGAAAATGAGGTGTTGCAGGAATGAGCCAGACTGTCCCTCAGATCCACCTGCCCGTGGACCGCTCCCCGGTAACAGTGGATGGTCACATCCCCCGCCTGGATCTGGCCGGTACAGTCATAGGAATAGGAATCATAGTCTGCATTTTCCCGCATATACTCAAGAGCCGTCACCAGCTTGAAGCTGGAGCCGGGAACATAGTGCCCCTGGGTGGCCCGGTTAAGAAGCGCGCTGTTCTCGTCGGAATTCAGGCTGTCCCAGTTCGCCGCCACGTCTCCCGGCGAGAAATCCGGCTTGGACACCATGGCCAGGATCTTGCCGGTGGAGGGCTCCATCACCACCACCGCCCCTTTCTGGCTTCCCAGGGCGTCATAGGCCGCTTCCTGCAGATCCGCATCCAGAGTGGTCACCACATTGTCCCCCACGTTCTTCTCCCCCTGGAACTCCTTCTGGATCTTCTCCAGGAAAAAGGCATTGGAGGTAAGAAGCTCGAAATTCGCCAGCGATTCGATGCCGGATTTACCCTGATCCGCATAGCCCACCACATGGGCGAACATATTTCCATAAGGATACTCCCGTGTCTCAGATCCGTCTTCCGCCACGCTGGTCTGGGCCAGCACATTGCCGGAGTGGTCCAGGATCTTGCCCCGGATCACCCGGTCCGCGAAAGAATCCTGGCGTTTATTATAAGGACTCCTTATTACTTCCTGGCTCTCAGCCACATTGAAATAAGCCATATATCCCATCATGGCGATAAAAAGCGCCACAAAGAGGTAGGTGACTCTAGCGAACTCTTTGTTTCTGGCGCGCTTTTTCCTGGCCAGGCGCTTTTCCTGCCGTTTTACTTCTTTGCGGTCTTTTCTGGACAGTTCCCGCTGCTGTTCTTTTCTTTGGAGCCGCTTTTGCGCCTCTCTCTGCTCGTAACCGTTCCTTCTTTCTTCTCTCAAGATCTTCCTCCTCGTCTTCCCGCAGGATATAAAGTCCCTGAATAATGCCAAACATAATGATCGTACTCAAAAGCGAACTTCCGCCGTAGCTTACCAGTGGCAGCGTCACTCCCGTAGAGGGGATGAACTTCGTCACGCCGCCCACATTGAGAAACACCTGGAAAATGTAGCAGGTGCCAAGCCCCAGAGCAACCAGTTTATAAAACATGGTATGAAGCTGCATGGCAATATTAAGGAACATCACATA
Source organism: Massilistercora timonensis (assembly GCF_048354975.1). Taxonomy (NCBI): domain Bacteria; kingdom Bacillati; phylum Bacillota; class Clostridia; order Eubacteriales; genus Massilistercora; species Massilistercora timonensis. Next base: position 6,365 of record NZ_DBGCJQ010000041.1, read on the forward strand.
ACAGCTGACACATACTAGGATCATACAAAGGGCAAAGATCAGCCCCATCTCTTCCGCGATAGCGGAGAAGATAAAGTCCGACACCGCTACCGGGATGGTCTCCGGAGCCCCCTGGAAAAGCCCCATGCCAAACCAGCTTCCGGTACCGATGGCAAAGAGCGACTGGGCCACCTGATACCCGCCGTTGTCATAGGCCGCAAAGGGATCCTTCCAGGCCAGCACCCGGACCCGCACATGGTTGAAGAGATGATAGGCGACCACAGAGGCCGCGCTTCCCGCCCCCAACCCCGCCAGGATATAGAGAGGCTGGCGGGTGGCCACATAGAGCATCACCAGATATACCACGAAGATGATGAGAGCCGCTCCCAGGTCCTTGGACACCACCAGGATCAGCACATGGAAGGCCGCCAGCGCAGTGGTGACCACAATATTCCTAAACTCCAGAGACAGCTTGAAGCTGGACGCCACAAAGAATACGAACACGATCTTCACCAACTCCGAAGGCTGGATATTGATCCCCGCCACCGTAAAGCCCAGCATGGCGCCTCCGCTGACACGGCCCACCACAATGACCGCCGCAAGAGAGATGATCCCCACAATGGCATAGAAATTTCTCCACTCGGAGAACCGCTTGAACTTCCGGATCACCACCGGCACCACCAGGCTGATGGCAATGGCTCCCGCCGCGATCACAAACTGCTTCACCGCGCTTGCGTAATCCAGACGGGTCAGCATGATCATACCGATACAAAGCAGCATACACATATTGTTGATCACCAGCCTGGACACCTTTGGATAGATCAGTGTATACAGCAATATAGTAGCCCCAAACAGAACTACCTGCATGAGGTAGAACGCCAGAAGCCGGATATCGTTGGTCTCCAGGTACATCACCAGGAAAGCGATGATATGGATCATAAACATCAGCACATTCTGGTTCCGCAGCATCCCCTTCTTCTTGTCCGGATCCTGGAACCCGAATATGCTGAAACAGGTAAAGGTATACATTGTGATCATAAGGATCATCACATATTTTGAAAGCTCTACAATAATATTCAGCAATTCTCCACCTACTTTACACCTCGTTTAAAATGTCCCCTGGTATACTCCCCCTCCGGCGGCAGATCTTTCTCTCCCAGGACAAAGGTCCTGTAACACCGCTTCAGGATCCTTTCTGCCTCCTCTTTCGTCTCCAGAGTCAGGTCGATCCGCAGCCCGGCGGGATCCAGGCTCTCCACCTCATCCGCCAGGGAGATAAGATCCAGGGGCGCACAGTTATAGATAATATTATAGCAGTATCTGCAGCAGTTTTTTACAGGAAATTTCTTTTTCTGCCGGTCTTCCAGAAAAAGAAGACCCTCGGCACGGCTGCAGCCCGTACCGCTTTTCTGGATACAGTTGGCAGTGAGCATCACCGGCAGATACCCATATATAATAAGATAAGTTCCTTCCATCCCAAGCCGGGCCAGCTCCCTGCGGTTCAGTTCCACCGGCGCTGTGGCCCTCCAGATCCCATTCTCTGCCAGAAAGGATCTGCTCCTCTGGTTCCATCCATAGAGGTTGGCGTCCGAGCAGATCTTCTTCTCAAACCCCTGGTCCAAAAGCCACTGGCGGCTCTCCCAGTTGCGGATCAGCGCGCCGTCACAGACACGCGCCAGACCTTCATAGAATGTTCCAAATCTTCTGGCCGCGTCCTCCCGGAAAAGATGGGGCATGGCAAAAACAAGACCCTTCCCCTGGCTTTTGACATCCCTTAAGAATTCCTCCGGCTCTTCTGTAAGCGGGCCGTCCAGGATGATCTCTCCCACTCCCGGAGCAGCAAGAGCTGCTTCAAGCTGCCCTCTTGTCTCCACCCGGACCAGAAATCCGGAAGCCTTCTCCTGCGGGAAGGATTCTCGCTTTTTCTCTCTGTCAGACACTTCCGGCTCTCTTCGCTCCGCTAAGAGGACCGCTTCCTTCAGCCTGCCGATCCCTTCCCTTCGCAGGCTGTTCAGCGCCTGCATGGGAAGGAAGACCTCTCCTTCTATCCGGATCTTAAGATCCTGGAAGCAGAAAGGCTCGTCCCCGGTCTTTCGCATCTGCCGCTCCACCCGCTCCCGGTCAAGAGGCTGATTCTGAGCCTGCTGTACCAGATCGCCTTCCACCTCCACGTGGATCTCCCCGTGATCCAGTTCCAGTTTAGCACGGTTTCCTGTGGAAAGTATTAATATCCCATTAATTTTTTCTTGGGTTTTCTCCCTGGGGATCTGGATCTTCTCATTCTGTGCGCCCTGGGGCCGCTGAAAGGAGATCATTTCCCGGCCGTTCCGCCGGTGATAATATCCGTCGCAGTAACCCCTCCGCCGGTATGCCCCCTGTAAGAGTTCCAGGTCCTTTTGATCCACCCGGAACCCTTCTTTCCCCTGGGCATAATAGAGATCTGTGTACTTCCGGTACATCCGGGCAACCTGCCAGACATAATCCGGCTGTTTCATCCGCCCCTCGATCTTAAAGGAATCCACTCCTGCCTCGATCAGCTCCGGGATCAGGGAAAGGGCGCACAGATTCTTCATACTCAGGATGTCCTGCTGCTTTCCTCCTTCTACCCGGTAAGGCAGCCGGCAGGGCTGGGCGCACTGTCCCCGGTTCCCGCTCCTGCCTCCGATCAGACTGCTCATCAGGCACTGTCCGGAGTAACAGTAACACATGGCCCCATGGACGAAGCACTCCATCTCCAGGCCGCTTTTTTCCTTCATCCGCCGGATCTCCTCAAGAGACAGTTCCCTTGCCGGCACGATCCGGGTCGCCCCCCTGTCTTTAAAAAAGCGGGCGCCTGCTTCACTGGTCACCGTCATCTGGGTACTGATATGGACCGCCAGATCCGGGAACCGCTCCCGCACTAGATCCAGCACTCCCAGATCCTGGACGATCACTGCATCCAGTCCCTCCCGGTAAAAAGGCATAAGATATTCTTCCAGCTCTTCTGTCTCCCGGTCTTTGAGGAGCGTATTCACCGTCAGATACAGCTTTCTTCCCCGCAGATGGACATACTCCAGCGCCCGCAGAAGATCCTCCCGGTCAAAATTGGCCGCAAAGGCCCGGGCGCCGAACTGGCGCCCGCCCAGATATACCGCATCCGCACCGGCCTGCACCGCCGCCTCCAGACATTCATAGGATCCTGCCGGAGCCAGCACTTCTGTCTCTCTGTTCCTCATCTGATCTCAACCCTTCAAAAAAGGCTGTCCACTGACAGCCTTTACTTCTGTTTGTTCTTCATCTGTGTCTCAAGCTCCACGATCTTCATCTGAAGCTCCTTGTTCTCTTCCTTTAGCCTGTCCATGGCCTTCTCCGCGTTCTCCAGCTTGATCTGAACGGAGATCAGCTCGTGCTTCAGGTCGTACATATCTTTGTCCTTGGCCTCGATATCACTCTCCAGCGAGGCCCCCTGCTTTCTCGCCTTGAAATAATCGTCCGCGATGTTTAGCGCCAGGAGGACGTTCCTGGTCTCGGAATTCTGCTTGCGATATCCTTCGCTGCTGCTGCATTCTTCGATCTTATGATTCAGATAGGTAGACACCTTCTGCAGGTACTCCTCGCTCTCAAACCCGCTTAAGGTAAATACCTTTCCTCCGATCAATACTTCAGTATAATTTTTTGATGATGCCATAGAAGTCTCCCTGACCTTTCCTAATATCTGTGAACCTATTATAAACCAGTTTCCCGCAAAAACCAACTATTTTTCTTCATTTTCAGGGGAAATCCCCAGATGGGCGTAGGCCTTCTCCGACGCCACCCGTCCTCTGGGCGTGCGCTGGAGAAACCCGTTTTTCAGAAGATAGGGTTCGTACACATCCTCGATGGTCCCCCCATCTTCCCCGATGGCCGCCGCCAGAGTGTCAAGCCCCACCGGTCCTCCCTGGAACTTCTGGATAATGGTCAGAAGCAGCTCCCGGTCCGTCTGGTCCAGCCCGGATTTATCCACATCCAGAAGGTCCAAAGCCCCGTTGGCCACCTGCTCCGTGATCTTCCCGTCATAACGCACCTGGGCGAAGTCCCGCACTCGCTTCAGAAGCCGGTTGGCAAGTCTTGGGGTCCCCCGGGATCTTCGTGCCAGAGCATAGGCTCCCGCCTCGTCGATCTCCACCTCCAGCACCTGAGCTGAGCGCAGGATGATCTGCTTTAATTCCTCAATGGTATAGAACTCCAGCCGGTTGACCACCCCGAACCGGTCCCTTAACGGTGCCGTCAGCATTCCCGCCCGGGTCGTCGCCCCCACAAGGGTAAACTTAGGAAGATCCAGCCGGATGGAACGGGCGGTCGCCCCTTTTCCGATCATAATGTCGATGGCATAGTCCTCCATGGCAGGGTACAGCACCTCTTCCACCTGCCGGTTCAGCCGGTGGATTTCATCCACAAAGAGCACGTCCCCCTCCTGCAGGTTGTTTAAGATAGCCGCCATCTCTCCCGGCTTCTCGATAGCCGGTCCGGAAGTGATCTTAAGATTCACCTCCATCTCATTTGCGATGATCCCTGCCAGCGTGGTCTTTCCAAGCCCCGGCGGCCCG
>NZ_DBGCJQ010000042.1:0-32697 GCF_048354975.1 Massilistercora timonensis
GGGCTGACCACACTGATCCGCGGGCAGAAGCTGCCGATCTTCTCCGGAAATGGTCTTCCTCACGACCAGCTTGCGGCGCAGATCGTAAAGCAGGCGTCTCTGGGAGAGGATTCGGAAGAAGAGTTTGCCATCGTGTTCGGCGCTATGGGCGTAAAGCATGATGTGGCGGAGTTCTTCCGCAAGACCTTTGAAGAAAGCGGGGTTTCCGACCATGTGGCTATGTTCCTGAACCTGGCAAACGACCCGGTGGTGGAACGTCTGATCACCCCCAAGGTGGCCCTTACCGTGGCGGAATACCTGGCGTTTGAATGTAACATGCACATTCTGGTCATCCTGACAGATATGACCTCATTTGCAGAGGCGCTGCGTGAGGTTTCCTCTTCCAAGGGCGAGATCCCTTCCAGAAAAGGATATCCGGGATACTTATACAGTGAACTGGCCACCATTTATGAAAGGGCCGGTATCGTGGAAGGAGCCAGCGGGTCTGTGACCCAGCTGCCGATCCTGACCATGCCCAACGACGACATTACCCATCCAATCCCGGATCTGACCGGTTACATCACAGAAGGCCAGATCGTTCTGGACCGGAACCTGCACGGGCAGAGCGTCTATCCGCCCATCAGCGTGTTGCCGTCGCTGTCCCGTCTGATGAAGGACGGTATCGGCGCAGGCTATACAAGAGAAGACCATCAGGGGCTGGCAAACCAGCTGTTCTCCGCCTACGCCAAGGTGGGGGAGGCCAGGAACCTGGCTTCCGTTATCGGAGAAGACGAGCTGTCGCCTCTGGATAAACAGTATCTGAAATTCGGGCAGGAATTTGAGAAACGCTATATTGGCCAGGGGCCCACAGAGAACCGGACCATCCAGGAGACGCTGGATCTGGGCTGGGAGCTTCTGGGACTTCTGCCGAAAGAGGAACTGGACCGGATCGATACGAAGCTGGTTGACCTTTACTACCATCCGGCGAAAGAAGAAGCGTAGATCGCAGGGAAAAGGGAGGCATTTTATGGATCCAAGAGAATTTCCCACCAAGGGTAATCTGATGCTTGCGAAGAATTCCCTTGCTCTTGCCCACCAGGGCTACGACTTGATGGACAAGAAGCGGAATATCCTTCTGCAGGAACTGATGAGCCTGATCGATGAAGCAAAAGAAATCCAGGAAAAGATCGATACTACATTTACCAAAGCCTATGCCTGCCTGCAGCGGGCCAATATCGAGCACGGGATCAGCAAGGTGCAGGAGCTGGCGTATACGGTTCCTATCGAGGAATCCATCCGGATCCAGACCCGGAGTATCATGGGGACGGAGATCCCTCATGTGAAGTATGACGCGAAGCAGAACGACCTTACGTATTCCTTTAGCACCACCCATGAATCCATCGATATCGCCCGGGAGGCATTCCGGGAGGTGAAGGATCTGACCATCAAGCTGTCTATGGTGGAAAACGCGGCGTATCGCCTGGCGACTAATATCAAGAAGACTCAGAAACGGGCCAACGCACTGAAGAACATTACGATTCCCATGTACAGCAATCTGGTATATACGATCAATAATGCGCTGGAAGAAAAAGAACGAGAAGAATTTACCCGGCTGAAAGTCATCAAGAGGATGCAGACCGGGGGAAAATAATCAAAAAGGGACAGGGTATTTTCAATCTGGGACGTGGTATTTTTAAAAATACCACGTCCCCAATTGTTTTCTACAGCTTCCGGGACTTCTCGGCGCCGGCGTTGATGCAGTCGATCACTGCGGCGCGCATGCCGCCCCGCTCCAGGGCTTCGCAGCCTTCGATGGTGGTTCCTCCGGGGGAGGTGACCATATCTTTGAGCTGTCCGGGATGGATATTTTTTTCCAGGATCATCTTGGCGGTGCCAAGGCAGGTCTGGGCAGCCAGGCGATAGGCTGTGGCCCGGGGAAGGCCCTGTTTTACGCCGCCGTCCGCCATGGCTTCGATAAACATGGCCACATACGCCGGACCGCCGCCGCTTAAGCCGCATACTGCGTCGATCAGGTGCTCGGGCACCAGTTCTACAATGCCGATGGCCTCGAAGAGGGCGATGGCAGCTTTTTGTTCTTCTTCGGTAAGATCGTTGTCAGAGCACAGGGCGAAAGCGCCTTCGAATACCATGGCCGGGGTGTTGGGCATGGTGCGCAGGATCCGGGGAGTGCCGGAGATCATTGCGCGGAGCCGTTCCGCAGTGATGCCGGCCACGATAGAGACGATGGCCTTTCCGTTCAGAGCATCCTGGCATTTGGCCAGGGTTTCCGGGGTATACTGAGGCTTGACTGCAAGAAGGATGATGTCGCTCTTCTGGCAGAGGTCCACACAGTCTTTGGCAAGATTCACGCCCCACTGGGCCGCCCGCTCCATGGCGGCAGAGCTGACGTCATAGACATAGGCGTTTTCTTTGGGGAGCACGCCGCTTTCAAGGGCGCCGGAGAGGATGGCTCCTCCCATGTTTCCACAGCCGATCAGGCCGATTTTCTGTGTGATCATAAAAATTCCTCCTTAGATTATGTGATGTTATTTTCAAAAAGGGACAGGGTATTTTCAATCTGGGACGTGGTATTTTCGAAAATACTACGTCCCCAACCAGAGAAGTGTGCCCTCTGCCATACACCTTGCGGCGTACAGCATCCCTTTGTGTCCGATGCTCATGCCTGCCTGTCTGGCGGCAGCCCAGTGGTGGAGCGGCGTCCCCAGGCACATGGTGGCGGCGCTTATGGTGATCAGGGGAACGGTGTGGCTTACTTCGGAGGCGTCGGTGCCGATGGAGATGGGAACGGGCTCGTCCTCCAGAGGTTCCAGGCCGCGGAAATATTCGCCCTGATTATTGAATCCGGCTTCTTCGCTGATCCTGGCGGCAAAATCCAGCTCCTCCCGGGTGTATTCCGGGGTGGGGATGTGGGTCATGGCCTCATAGTACAATTCGGTGAGAGGCCGGTAGATTTTCATCTCCTTGCAGCTTGACACCAGCTCGATATCTACGGTGGTGCCGGTCATAAGGGCGGCGCCTCTGGCGCAGTCATCCACCCGCCGGGAAGCGTCGTCAGTGCGGGAGCGCAGGCTGGAGCGGATAAAGTAGTTGGTCTTGGCAAGATCGGGCACTACATTGGCGGGCTGCCCGTTGTCAATATAGGCATAATGCATCCGCACGTCGCCGGGCACATGTTCCCGCAGGTAGTTGACTCCGATATTCATAAGTTCTGCCGCGTCCAGGGCGCTTCGCCCGTCTTCCGGAGACTTGGACGCATGAGCGCTGACGCCGTGGAAGGTGTAGTTCTTGATGTCCTGGGCTTGCCAGATGTCATTGCTGACCCGGTTGCGGTCGAAGGGGTGCCAGGTGACGGCCAGATCCAGGTCATCGAACACGCCGGCCTGGTTCATGACGATCTTGCCGGACATGATCTCTTCCGCCGGGCAGCCGTAGACCCGCAGAATGGCCGGGACCCCGCTTTGCTCCAGTTCTGATTTCAGAGCGCAGGCAGCGGCGGCGGCGCCGGTCCCTAAGAGGTTGTGACCGCAGGCGTGTCCCAGCTCCGGCAGAGCGTCGTATTCCGCCAGGAAGCCGATGACGGGCGCCTGGCTGTCTGTATTCTGCCAGCTGGCGAGGAAGGCGGTCTTGATCCCGGCGGTTCCCCGCTCCACGGTGAACCCGTGCCGTTCCAGGAATTGTGCCAGATATTCTGACGACCGTGTTTCCTGATACGCCAGTTCCGGATGCTGGAAAATGTAGTCTGCTGTCCGGATCAGTTCTTCCTGATGGTCAGAAAGCCAGGAGGCGATCCGGTTGGTTGTGTGTTGTTGTTCCATAGTTTTGTTCCTTTCCCGGTCTGATCCGTCCTTTAAGCGGGATAGACGCCTTCCAGGACATCCAGATATTCCTGTCCGAAGGTGCGGACATAATCTTCCAGGGCCAGTTCCACCGCTTTCTCACCATCGTCTCCCAGATCTTCGATAAGGGTTTCGCTGATGGTGTATTTCAGATGGGCGGTGTGGAAGTTGAAGTCCTTCATACAGGAAGCACCCAGTTCCTTCTTCTTAGCGGTCAGGGCCTGGTTTTCCTCCGGGCTTAAGGGAGCGCCCCAGTCGAACTCGCAGCGCTCTCCGCCCCAGCTCATGGCCGTCGCGGTGGGGGTGCAGACGTATTTGTCCTGAAATCCCTGATATACAGCGTTGTCTACGTTGACGCAGTAATATTTCCCGTATTCGGTGAGGCCGTGTTTGGCCCAGGCGTCACACCAGGCACATTTGGAAATGTAGGTCTGGAGGGTGGGCTCTGTGCGAAACTGGCCAAATTCCATCTGGCCTTCATAATCCGGCTTCCATTCGCCGTAGGCCTGGTTGGTCATTACGTTTGGTTCGTCTCCGCGGGCAAGGGCGTTGGCGGCCATCCGCTGTCCCCGTTCATTTCCATAGATGGTCATACCGCGGAGAATGGATTCCTTCCCCGCTTCGCCGCAGAGCTCAATGGCCCGTTTGGAGAGGAAGGCGAACAGGATGGCGTGGTGCTCGATCCTGCAGGAAACAGGTTGATCTGTCATAGCAGTACTCCTTTCCCGGCGCAGAAATCACAGGCTGCGCCGCTTGTCTGTCACTAAGGAGATTATACTACAAATTGAGAAGGTTTGCAGGCGGAATTGCAGGAATTGTCAGAAAAACTGATCATGCATAAGGGAAAAAGAGAGGGATGCCCGGCGGGAAGCAGGTAAAGACAAAGAAGAAAAATATACCGGCACCCCACAGAGTGAAGATCACATTTGCCGAAGGGATCTGCTTCAGAGCGCGGAAAAAGAACCGGGCGGCGGAAAAGCTGAGAACCACGCCGAGAAAAAAGATCAGAAGATCCAGGATCAGAGCGTGGGAACCCCAGATACCGGTGTAGGTGTAGAAAGTAACCAGAGTGAAGGCCATTCCACAAACCACGCCGAGAAAACGGCAGTAGAAAAAACGCCTGTCCCGGAAGCGGCACAAGGCGGTCCAAAGAGTGACAAAAAGAAACGGGAAAAATAAAAGCTTCAGGTGCTCCCAGGGGGATTCGTTGATGGGGCAGAACAGGGCGGCAAAGGAAGAGCCTCCGGTCCAGTCGTAGAGGAAATGGTTGAGAGAACCCAGGATAGCTACGGCAAGGATGAAAGGGAGATCCCGCCGGTCTGTATGTTTGAAGATGTGTGCATCCATAAATACCTCCGTGAGAAGCGGCGTGATTTTGAGAGACTTGCCGCCCTGGCATCAATATATGCGAGCCGGAGAGAAAAAATACTAAAAAAATAGAAAAAAGCACTTGCAAAGCCCGCAAATCTGTTATATAATATCATTTGCGTTGAGACAAACAGACGTGAAAAAACAACAGAAAATGCGCGATTAGCTCAGCTGGCAGAGCACCTGACTCTTAATCAGGGTGTCCAGGGTTCGAACCCCTGATCGCGCACTTAGAAATCGCTGTTTTTGCGGACATTGCGAGCCGTGGGGACGGCGGTTTTTTTGTGCCGAAAATGGCGGATTTGCGAGGTTTCCATGCTTGCGACAGAAAAAGCACGAGGCAGAGCAAGACGAAAAGAAAAATTGGACGGGAAACAAAAATGTGGCGCGAAATCCGTCGCGAGTTCGTCGCGAGCAAAATAAATAGTCCAAGTTGATAGTGAAAATTAATTGCAGAATTGACAGCAGATGTATCTGGAAAGATACCTGCTGTTATTTTTTTGTAGATTTTTAAAACGTATATTATGTTTTTGATGTAGCAGAAGGAGGTGAGGAAGAATGTACATCAAAATATATACAAAAAGTCAGTTGGTGCTTCTTAGGAGTGTAAACCGTCTGTTCCGTAAGAAGTACAGACTGCCACAGGAAATCCTGAACAGAGTCGAGGCAATCCTCATGGTAAAGAAGTTGGGAGAGCACGGCTTTGTAGCAGTCCTGCTTGATCCTGTGGAGAACGACATGACAGGGATTGAGGATGTTCTGAATTGTTATCCTTACATTCTCAAAGATAACGAAGATGTAGAAAATATTTCGGTTGATGAGTCAGACACATGGCTGACAAAAGGAAAGGAGTGGTACATGGATACTTTAAAAATTAAAGGAGAAAAAAGCTGGATATATGTGCTCTATTCAATGACAATGCAGAGGATATATAAATAGGTAGATATGAAGAGAGCTGATACATGTTCGAGAAAGGTATCAGCTCATTTCTTGTGTTTCATAGCCTGTAACAAGTTTTTTACAGCAGTTTTTTCTTCTTCTGTTAGTCCAGAGAGGTCAATGCCTGAAGGAGATTCGAGTCCGAGGAGATAATCAGTGCTGACTCGAAAGAGTTTTGCGATTTGTATAAGGACATCATATGAAGGCAGACGCAAATCATTTTCATAAGCACTGATAACGGACTTCGTGAGGTTGAGTCGCTTGGCGAGTGTTGCTTGTGTCATGTCATTTTCAATTCGTAGATTCTTTAAACGTTTCCCTATTTTATCCATATGAATACCTCCATTGGTATAGTACAATGAATATGGTTTTCTATTGGTGGAATAAATATTTAATTAGTTGACTCGCAAGGGTTTCTGATATACAATAATTTTTGAAAAGTTATATGCATTATACGGATACAATTATGGAGGAATACAATGGTGCAATCTGCAAAAGATTTAGGAGAAGCATTGAAAAGAGGAGATGACAGCATAGAAATAGAGGGGGATTTGAAAGAGCCTGTCATAAAGATTAAAGCGACAGGAAAAGGTGTGTGGGCTGTTTGTATCGTGGGTATAGGTGTTACGATAGCTGGAGTGGCGGTGACTGTGGGATCAGGAGGAGCAGGTTCGGCTCCAGCGGCATTAATTTCGACTCCCGCAATGGCAAGTACAGTAGCTATATTAGGTGTTCCGACAGCTATAGTGGCATTGAGTATAGCATTGGCAGGAGGAGGGGTAGGTGTTTTGAATCATCTGATGAAAGACTATGATATAAAAAGAATATCAGATGAAAAAATTATTCTTCAACGAAAGAAAAATGAAAAAAACAAGTGTTAGGTAAAGAACGAATGAAAAGAGGTGAATACAATGTTTTATTACTGTGCAAAATGTGCAAATATCAAAAAAATTACAAAAGCGAATGATACCGAGCCTTGCGAAGTGTGTGGAACCACTATGCAGCCTGTTCCGGCAGAGTACCTAATGCCAAATGGTAATTTCTTCAAGTCTCAGGATGTACGGCAGAACTTCATTTCTGCAATTCAGTCATCAGATACATATGATCCTGAGATTGGTGGGAAAAAGGAGGAAGTAAAACGTGAGATTGAGGAAGAGAAGCAACAGCGAATTCAGGAAATGAACCAGAAGATGGAACAGGAGCAGTTTCATCTGACCTGCCCAGTCTGCGGCAGTCACAGCGTACAGAAGATTTCAACCGTAGGAAAATATGCAAAGATAGGTGCATTTGGAATACTTGGTGCAGATGATCTTGGAAAAAGATGGAAATGTAAGGTATGTGGAGCTAAATTTTAAATTACGAAAGGAAAGTGAAAGAGATGGGATTTTTTGATAAGGCTTTAAAAACGGCACAGGATATAGGAGACAGCATATCTACATCAGCAGTAAAGGCAGGTTCTTCTGTTGGTGTAGCGGCGCAGGATAACGCAGAATTAAGTGCGATAAAAATGCAGATTAATGTAATTGAGCAGGAACTTAATGCCGCATATGCGCAGATTGGAAAGAAATATGTGGATTATGTCAGTGAGACAGGGGATATGGGAGGACTGGATGTCACAGACCTGCTTACCATGATGGATCCCAAACTTACAAGAAAACAAGAACTGGAAGCACAGTTGATTGAACTTGAGAAACGTATGAAACAGAATGCTGTTCTCAGAGATAAGGCAAAAGCTGAAGAAGAGTTCCAGGAAGAAAAGACGAAACTCGACAGGGCGTTGGCAATGGATGTCATCTCTCAGGATGAATATAATTACAAGATTAGCGTTGCCAGAAAGAAAGTAGACAACTTTGAGGAAATCAGAAGAATCGAACAGCAGTGTGAGATGGGAATTATCACAAACGAAGAGAAAAATGCAAAGATTGAAGCGCTTACAAAGTAGAGAAAGCAATAGGTAGATAAATGTATACATTGATAGGCATTATATGGCTTGCCCTTAGTATTATAATAGCTATAAAGTGGTATAACAAAGCAGAAAAAAATATAATTCGCATGGGAAGCCCTATAAAGCGTTTGATATTCTCAGCTTGGGACTGGGTTCTTTATCTGATCGTTTCGGCTATTCTTGTAGCGGTAGTGCTGGGTATCCTGCTCGGAATACTGAATGTATGGGGGTGGATAATCGGACTGGTATGTATTGCAGGTATAGTGATATGGATGCTGGTGAAAAGAAAGCATTAAGGAGAAAATCGGTTCAGAAGAACGCGAAGAAGATAGTCAAGCATGAACGTCCGCCAGAGTTCAAAGGAAAAGCTAAAAGAATAAAAGGTTAATTATCCGGGCGCACGGCAGTTTTGTCGTGCGCCCGGACTATTTTTAGGAGGAGGCAAAATGAGTTCTTATATCATAGGTATAGGTGCAGGGGTTCTATTGTTTAATGTAGTATATATAAATATGCTTATGTGGGAGAGGTGGGAAGTATGAAAAAGGATGTAGATGTAAAAATGATAATTGCCGGAGTAACAATGACTGTTTCTATCATAAAATTAGTTATTCAGCACAGGGGGCAGGTGAAGCGGAAGAATGTATAGTATTGTATCGAATGAAGAAAAATTAAATCAACTTCAAAATAACTGCTCAATGCCGGAGGTTTTGAGTGATGAAAAAGTGTTCAAACGGCTTAGGGCTGATGTTGAATGTCTTAATGAAGCATATGGGGCTGACAGAGATTTACAGGCTGATCTTGGAGGTTTTGTAGTGGTGATATGGGGTGGTCGGAGCGAAGTACAAAATGAAGTTGAAAAAGTATTGACCCATCATAAACTTCACTTAGATGAATATGAGTACATGGATAAAATAATCTTGCCGGAACGTGACGATATAACAGTTACGTTCCGGCTTTTTCTATGTTCCTCAGACTATGCAGTGGAGATAGTGACGATAGAGGAGGTGGGAGAGTGACATTTGCAGAAAGATTAGAACGGGAGGAATGGTGGGATGAACAGGAAAGTCTCTTGAACTTGTCGGATATCAATATGCCGCCAGATTACTATACTGGAAGTAAATGGGAGTGGATTACTGAGATTACTGCCTACATATTCAGAGAGCCGGAAACTTGGCAGGACATATACAGACAGTATCTTGTTAAGGCACAGCAACAAGGAAACACGGAACATACAAGGCTGAATTATTACCGAGATGAAGAGGGATATATCCGCAGGGAGAGGGAAGATGAAACTTATTTGCAGATAAGTACAACAACGGCAGATGTCGCTGTACTTAAAAGGGTTGGAGAATGGATGTGTGTGAACAGTATAAAGTTTCGCTTGGAATATCTGGTCTACTGCGAGATGATCTCAGACCAACGTATTCAATGGCTGAAACGAATGGAGACGTGTATAAAGAAAGAGTTCTCAGAAGTGCATAGAGTTAGGATGGCTCATGGACTGGAAGAGGCACAATTTAACAAAACAGAGGTGTTCTATGATTTCTTGAACACTGTATACATCATACTTTGAATAGGAGGATTACCATGGAAAATACAGTAAAACAGACAGGACTTTTAGAGAAGACAGGAGTTTTTGACGAAGAATTGAAGAACAGATATGAACTTCATTTGACCTACAATGGTGTGAAAGGTAAAAGAGTACTTGTGATCTGTATGAATCCGGCTAGTGATAATATACAGGTCTTTGACAGCACTACAAATTATCTTCTGAATAATTTCGGGATGATGGGGTACTCGGATATAACAGTCTGGAATCTTTTCTCGAGGATATGCACTAAGCTGAAACCCTCTGAAATCACAGACAACAATAGAAACATGGAATATTTAAAAGAACTGTTACAGTCGTCATATGACGCGATCGTGATAAGCTGGGGGTGTACATTCATAGGGAATAAGAAAGTGGAGGCGGCCAAAAAAGAAGTGCTTGAATTGCTAAAACCTTTTGAAAAACAGGTGTATGAAATTGTGGATAAGGAGGGGAGATACTCGAACCTTTCATATACTCATGTACTCTTTGCAGGACAACGGTTCAGTGGAGCGTGGGATTTGAGACAGGTGAAATTAAAAAAAGAGGATAAGAGAATTGCGAAAAAGAAAAGTAAATAGTTGACAAAATCTACAAAATATTGGCATTTTACTTGACAAGTACGTTTGGAATGGCTATCCTTAAATCACAATTGAAAACTATGAAAGCCAAGAAAAGGCTTGTTTCATAAGAGAAGAAGTGGAGCCGTAGAGCAGTTGAAGAGTAAAAAATTAGAAACAAGTCGTGTCTCTGACAGTACATTCCAGAGAAGAGGACGCCCAGTAGATAAAATCTGAAACGTTATGAACGTGAGGGGTTGCGAGTACGCAGAGCACAGGTGGTACACGAATGTAAACAATTGCCGAAAAGCGATATAATTGTCGGTTTATTTGTTATACGTTCTGTGCTAGCTGTGCTCTTTTTTGTTGTCAAAAAAGAGAACGCCTTTCCGCTGTTTTCAGTTGAAACTTAAACAAAGGAGGTATCACAAATGATTGATACGAAAAACTTTCAGCCATTAAATCTGGAAGAAACAGGCAACAAAAAACATGGTGGGCGTAAGGGAGTGCTGACCCTAATTTGTTCTAAAAAGAACGGCAAAAGGCTGATGATTTCGAAAGAACTTGCGGAAACACTTGGATTGACTGATACGGTGAAGATCGGCTTCATAGGGAATAAGCTTGTGCTTGGCAAACACTTACCGGGAGATTCAAATGAGTTTTCATTAAAAAAGCAAGGAAAAAAACTTGTTGTATATTCTGCGGAAGTAGTACAAAAAATCGTAAAAACATTAGACCTGGAGTTTAATGGGAAGGTTAGCAAAACATGGTACAAGCCCTTACTGGACGAGCATGATAATTCGCCGGTGGCAATTCTTGAGGCAGAAGGGGGAGACAACTATGGAGAGTAACCAGAACATGAGGGCAGAAGAATCCTCGAAAGTGGAAATTGCTGAGACCTCTACTTGCTCAGAAGAACAAATTGAGGAGACACGTAAACTTCCTGACCCTTATATTGACAAAAGTGTTGGGATTCAGCATGGCATGTACGGTAAATGGATTTTTGATAAAAAAGCGGATGATTTTGTTTTCAACTACCTTGGAGCGGCTGTATATCTTCAAAAAACCATAGTCTATGCAGAGTCATTGAACCGTGAACTTGAACTATTTTTTTATGATCCCAAAGGCGAAAAGGTTACATTCAGTCTTCCTCGCGAGAAGATGACAGAGCAGTACATCTCAGAATTTACCCGAAAGGGGATTCAGGTTCAAAAAAAAAACATGGCTACTTTGCTGATGAGCATCTTCAATCAGGAAAAGGAAGCACCAGTAGAGATTCGACATAAAAAATTAGGATTTAGCGAGTATAATCACCAAAAAGTTTTTTTTGGAGCAAAGGGAATTGGGATAGATAGTACCTATGCTGGCAGGTTATCTATCCTTCCAATGGGGGATTATTCTGTCTGGAAGAAGATGTTAGAAGAGGAAGTCCTTGGTACTGATTTGGAGATAATAGTAGCAATTGCGGCCGCGGCTCCACTAATTGACTATCTGAAAGATTGGTCACATACGGGTAACTTGCTGACTGTTCTTGTAGGAGAATCTTCGACAGGTAAAACAACCGCTGGATGTCTTGCGGTATCATTGGGGGCTCGTTGTAGTTTTGGCGATAGTACAATGTTGACTTTTGCTGACAGTAAAAATTCGATAATGAATAGTATTTGCTCTTCATATCCGACTGTCATTGATGAAGGGTCTTTGGTGCGCTATAATCCGACATCCTTAATATATGAACTAGCAGAAGGAAGGGAAAAAGGCAGACTTACACGGGAATTAGAGAGAGCGGAAACGAACACTTTTAACACTTCAATTTTTATGACAACAGAGAAGAGTATTTTAGGAATGTGCGATCAGAACTCAGGATTACTTGTGCGTTGTCTTGAATTTGAGGAAGTTACCTGGACGAAGTCGGCTAAAAGCGCAGACCGTATAAAGGCGGTATGCGAACGAAATTACGGGTTTGTAATTGTTAATATAGCGACCTTACTGCTTCGTTATGAAACGACTGGAAAGATGCCAGAGATATTAGAGACATACAGTTGCTACCAACAACATTTTGTTGAACAGATGAGGGCAGAGGAAAAGTATACACCACTCACGGAAAGAATATGCAAGAATATAGCTATGATTGCCCTCGGTGCAGAGTTTTTTACAAAGGCTACTGGCATACAGATTGACCCAATGAAAATAGGAGAAAAAGTGCTTGGTTACACGGCAGTGTCTGACATTGAGAGACTGGATATTGGACGCAGGGCTTTAGACTATCTGGCTCAATATGTGACGGTGAATTATTCTAATTTCGTCTTGGGTGCACCGATTGACCCAGACGATCCATCCTTGCCCGAATTTGAGCAGGTGCATGTTCCAAGAGAATGCAAAGGGCGAATTACAAGTTTCCCTGCCAAACGTATAAAAGGCGGTGATTTTGTGGTGGCGGAAGTCTTTTTGTCGGAGCTCGTGTTCGATGATGTGTTATTGAGAGGAGGATTCCAGGACAAAAAAGTCATTCTGAAGAAATGGAAAGAAGGCGGTATCTTACACTGTGATAATGATAGGTACAAGTCTACATTTGAGATAGTTCGTAAACAGCCTGTAAAAGGCTATCGAATTTTTCTTCCGGCTTCATTGAATGACGCGCGAAGAGCAGAAAGTGCCGAGAGGAAGAAAAAGGAAGTGTTAGCAAGTGCTAATGCGCCTGAGACAGTTCAGATGGAACAGAAAACAAGACTGAGGAGTGCTAATAAAAATAAGCCGAGCAGTATAGATAAAACGAAGAAGGTTCAAAGCCATAAGATACTGCCACCAGTGGAAGACGAGATAGAGGGCTGGAAATACGAGGATAAATTTCTTGCAGATTAAAAAATTGGAGGGAAAGAGATTTTTCTTTCCCCCTCCGATAAAGATAAGAAGTGGAGGAAGAGATTGTGGCAAGACAAAGAACTATTACAGGCTCGGTGCGTCCGAGACCTAATAAAGATAACGTGAAATACTATGACGTAATCCTGGAACTAGGAACCGATCCACTTACAGGCAAACGTAAAAGAGTACGTTTTAAAAGTGATTCGGACGACAGGGAAGAGGCGGAAAATCTTCTTACGATAAAGAAGGCTGAATACCTCCAGGGCGATTTACTGCTTCCAAATGAGATGACGGTTAAAGATTTTATGGAAGAATATCTGGAGGACTATGTACGTGTTCAGGACAGTCCGGCGACAATGCGCGATTACAATACCAACATTGACCGTTACATCATCCCTATGTTTGGAAAGATTAAGCTTCAAAACCTCACCAAAGCTACTATCCAGAGAGTCTACAATGGGTGGCGTGAGAAATCTAATGCCAGCAATAAACCGCTTAAAGCCGAGTCGATACGGCATATCAATCGAATATTTAAAGCGGCTTTGAATGTGGCGTGTGAACTGGGGTACATTAAAACAAACCCGACCAAAAATGTAAAGATAGGCAAAGACCTTGTAACGAATCATCTCGATGTGTACACAACGGAAGAAATACAGGAATTGAAAAAGGCAGTAAAGGGAACAGACATGGAGCTTCCGGTAGCTCTTCTCTTTGACTGTGTCATGCGCCGAGGAGAACTGCTCGGACTGAGTTTTGATGATATTGATTTTGACAGTAAGATTGTCACCATTCAACATTCATGGGTGGAATCCGAGGACAGTAAGCATCCAGTACTGAAAGACTGCAAAACAGATGGCTCGTACAGGAAGATGGTCGTAAGTGACGAGACAATCCGGCTGTTGAAGCGTCAGCAGTTGCTTTGCAAACAAATCTGTCTCAGGGAAGGTAAGCGGTTCACAGGCAAGCAGAGAGTCGTTTGTAAACAAGATGGAGAGCCGTTTCTTCCCAAAAGTTTCACAAGGAAGTGGGCGGAGACTTTGAAGAAGCATGGACTGCGCCATATAAAACTGCATGGTACTCGTCATAGTGCTATTTCATGGTTACTGTCGCAGGGAGTGCCACTACATATCGTACAGGCGAGAGCAGGACATCAAGACCCGAAGATAACGCTCTCAGTGTATAGTCATGTGGCAAAGGATGATGAAAATCTGGTAGCTAATCTTATGGATGAAAAACTTTTCAAGAAGGTCTCAAATGAGTAAAAACATATAGGATGGCGCAGAAATGAGGATTTTGAACATCTGAAAAAATTGGAAAATAGCGTAATACAGCCCTTTTCAGGAGATGGCTACCACCTGATTACCATACTGGTTTTGTGTAGTTTGTTCTTTTTTGGCTGGCACGGTGGATGAGAAAGACCCGAAAACCCGTTTTCCCGTCCTGGAAAACTGAATGCGAAGAGAAAATTCATTAGAATTTTCTGCATTCAGGGGACGGGAAATCGGGGAATCGGGGATTTTCGAATCCAACCAGTGCCAGACCTTTAGGAAAGATTGGTGGAAAGAAACGTTGTCCATGAAAAGAAAGGCTTATTTGTAGCGAGTGGGCGCGGATTTCGTCGCGGATTTTTTGAGAAAAGATTATTTGAAAATGCAAACGGCTTGGAGGAACCTATATGGAAAAATTTGCCGCGAGTTTTTCTCTGTGAATGTCTCTTAATCAGGGTGTCCAGGGTTCGAACCCCTGATCGCGCACTTAGAAATCGCTGTTTTTGCGGACATTGCGAGCCGCGGGGACGGCGGTTTTTTTGCGTGAAGCAATGAGCAGCGCGGAGCGCGGAATCGAAGTGCGCGCTGCGAATGGAAGCAGAGAAAGAGCGCAGAGAAGATTTTCCCCGTAAATATCAGGAATGTCTTACGGAAAAGTCTGGATAGAACCCCCTCAGTGCGTTCATGATGAGCTTAAATGTAAGTTCGGCCATATGCTGGGGACTTACGGAAGATCCATCTGACAGCCAGGCCTTGACCAGGCCGATACAGCCGGAGAGACAGAAGGCGTAGTAGTATGTCAGATCATCCATCTTCTCCGGAAATGTTTCCTTCAGGGCGTTCAGGCTGTGCTCGGAGAGGATATTCTCAATCCGGTGCAGAAAAGAGATATCACCGTTGGGACCCAGGAGAGCGGCGCAGATATCCCGGTTTTCCGCGAGGATGGAAAAAATATCCTCGATGAACGGAAAGCTGTCTTCGTTGAACGGACTTACCGGATGGGTATGGATCAGATCTTCGATGTCTCCGGTCAGTTCGTTTTCAATCTTTTCCATCATGTCATAGATATCCGCATAGTGCAGATAGAAAGTGGAACGGTTGATGTCCACTTTTTCTACGAGTTCTTTGACCGTGATCTCTTTTAAACTCTTTTCTTTCAGAAGTTCGGCCAGTCCCTGACGGAGCTGGGCTCTTGTCTTGCGAACCCGCCGGTCCATATTTTTTGACATGAAACATTCCCTCCTTTAAAAATAATAGACACCGCATTGTTTGCTTATCCATTAACAGACAGAGTACTGCTGCATTAATGGTTGTATCTTTTTTATGATTTTACTATAATTCATGATGTTAAAAAAATCAACACAATATCTATTAATAGAGTTAATGTTGCAAAAAGAAAGGGGACAGGAGACAATGCTGAAGCAGGAATGGCGCAGGCTGTTTAAAAATAAGATTTTGCTGATTGTTACAGTCGCGGTCATCGCGATCCCGACAATCTATACCACACTTTTCCTTGGATCCATGTGGGACCCATACGGGAATATCGATAAACTTCCGGTAGCGGTCATCAACCATGACGTGCCGGTCACCTATGAAGATCAGAAACTGGATATCGGCGGAACGTTGATGGAGGAACTGAAACACAACGATTCTCTGGACTTTCAGTTTCCTTCAGAGACGGAGGCGCAGAGGGGCCTTGAGGACGGCACATACTATATGGTCATCACCATACCGGAGGAATTTTCGGCCCATGCCTCATCGCTGACAGACGCGCATCCGGAGAAGATGACGCTGGCTTATGAAACGAATCCAGGAACGAACTACATCGCGTCCAAGATGAGCGAGACGGCGATGAAGGAACTGGAGAGCTCAGTACGGGAAGAGGTTACAAAAACGTATACAGAAGTTCTGTTCGGCAAACTTGCGGAAGTGGGTGACGGAATGCGGGAAGCGGCGGATGGGTCGGGTGAACTGAAAACCGGAACGGATCAGCTGGCCGACGGAAATCAGACGATTACCGACAATCTGCGGGCTCTT
The DNA here is from genome assembly GCF_048354975.1 of Massilistercora timonensis. Classification (NCBI taxonomy): domain Bacteria; kingdom Bacillati; phylum Bacillota; class Clostridia; order Eubacteriales; genus Massilistercora; species Massilistercora timonensis. The sequence continues at coordinate 16,401 of NZ_DBGCJQ010000042.1, forward strand.
TCGGACAGTTCCTTAGTATTTGTGGACGGAAGCCGGGAACTGGAAGTGGGGATTGGCCAGTATACGGACGGAGCCAGTGCGGCCGCGGCAGGGGCCAAGGAGCTGCAAAGAGGTGTAAATGCACTGGACAGTGGGGTAAATGGCGCGCAGAAAGGCGGTTCTGATCTGGCAGATGGCGCGGTGGATGTGGATGATAACATGACTGCGCTCAATGCCGGCCTGTCTGAACTGAACGCGGCGGCATCGGCCCTTCCCGATGCGGCGGATGCGCTGAATGACGGCGCGGCTTCATTAAGTGACGGCGCGCGGCAGCTCTCAGACGGGATTGCATCTCTGTCTGAAGGAGCGGCCAGCCTGAAGGACGGCGCAGATGCGCTTAATTCCGGCCTGCAGTCTGCTGCTTCCAATTCCCAGTCGCTGCGCAAAGGGGCGGCCGAGATCAGTCAGGCGCTGTCGACACTCGCCGGAGAGGAAGGCGTGCCGGAGGAAGTGAGGGCACAGATCACGGCAGTTCAGCAGCAGGCGGACACATTTTCCGCAAGCGTTTCCGCATACACATACGGTGTCGATGAAGGGGCGGCCGGGAGCGCACAGATTGCGGCGGAGATTCCAGATCTTCAAAACGGTATTTCCGCAGTACAGAGTGGCGCAGATTCCCTTAAGAACGGGATCGGCCAGCTTCAGACCGGCACTTCCGCATTGGCGGAACAGGCGCCGGCGCTGGCGGGAGGGATTTCCACTGCCGCATCAGGGGCGGATCAGCTTCAGAAGCAGGGAACATCGGCGCTCCGGAAAGGAGCTGCGGATCTGGACAGCGGTCTGGGAGAGCTGGCACAGGGAAGCGCGAAGCTGAAAGATGGAACGGATACGCTTGCCTCCGGAACCGGGCAGCTTACCTCGAACAGCAAATCGTTGACGGAAGGCGCGGCGAAACTAACAGATGGAGCCGGCCAGATCAGCAGCGGTGCGGGACAACTCGCTGACGGCAGCGGAGAACTAGGCGATGGGATCAGGCAGGTTTCGGAAGGCGCGGAGACGCTGTCAAAGGAACTGGGAAGCGGAGCGGAGCAGATCCGGGAGACGAACACATCGGATCAGGCGGCGGATATGTTTGCCGCACCGATAGATGCGGAAGAGACACAGATTACGGAGGTGGCCGACAACGGCCATGCTATGGCGCCGTATATGATGTCCGTAGGCTTGTGGGTCGGCTGTATCGCGTTCAGTCTGATGTATCCGCTGACCAGTTATGCCGGGCAGATGAAATCCGGTTTCCGCTGGTGGATCAGCAAGGCGTCCGTGCTCTATCTGACGGCAGTGCTCCAGGCAGTAGTTATGATCGGCGCACTGCATATATTCGATGGTTTTATACCTGTGGAAATGGGAAAGACAGTCCTGACAGCGTGCGCGGCGTCCTTTGCATTCATGTCGGTGATGTACTTCTTCACCAGCCTGCTGGGGCGCGTTGGAAGCTTCCTGATGCTGATCTTCATGGTGATCCAGCTGGCAGGTTCCGTGGGCACATACCCCTATGAACTGTCCGGATCATTTGTGCCGTATCTTCACGGCTGGGTACCGTTTACCTATACGGTGAAAGCGTTCCGCAGCGCCATAAGCGGCGGAGGAAGTATCCGGGGCTGCCTCATTTTCCTGCTGATCCTGTTCCTCGTATTTACAGGACTTACGATCCTGGAGTTCACTGTGCGGGCACGGAAAATGCAGGAAGGGAAGAACACCTGGATGGTATGGCTGGAAGAGCACGGACTGGCATAATGGATGAAATGTCTCTTAATCAGGGTGTGTTGCATGCAATTGAGCACACAGCGCTTACGATAAAGAAAAATTACAAAGGATTTCAGGAATATTGGAAAAGCATTTTGGATAGATTGATTTTGTCGAAGGTATATGGTATTATACCAATAGGCAAAAAGATACGATAGTTCCATTAGGAGCGACGAAAATCCCGGAGATGGCAGTCTCCGGGATTTTCTGTTCCGTACGATTTACAACAAATATTTGGCATGCTAAAATGTAGGAGAACCAAAAGCCGGAAGGGAGGAGATCAATATGTGTCAGGCGTTGAAGGAAATCTATGCAGACGGGGTAAGAGAAGGAAGAGAATCTGGAGAAAGAGCAGGGAAACGTACGGAGATCTTCTCTGTGGTAAAGCACATGACAGAGCATGGGTTTTCTCCGGAGGATATTGAACGTTACACTGGGATCTCCGGGAAGGAAATCCGGCGGGCGATGGAGACGCTGCAGGAGGCATAAGTGAAAAACAGGCGGAGGATGAGTGATTTCATCCTCTGTTTTTTATGACTTCAAAAAAGAAAAAAATTTCTCTTTCCTTTTTCCTTTGATTAGTGTATGATAGTACAGGACACTAAATATAGTAATCATAAATGACAAATATCAATATTTGGTATGTGAAGGGAGTAAACATGGACATTCAGGTAAGGACCAAAGTGATCAAGAGAAACGGGGAAGAGGTGGACTTCCACCTGGAGAAGATCGTCAACGCCATCAAGGCGGCCAATAAAGAGGTAGACAAGATCCACCAGATGAATGAGTATCAGATCATCGCCATCGCGGACAACATCGCGCTGAAGGTGCGGGACTTCACTCACGCGGTGAACGTGGAGGATATCCAGGATATGGTGGAGACAGGCATCATGGAGATGCGGGGGTACGAGGTTGCCCAGAAATACGTGCGCTATCGCTATAAGAGAGAACTGACCCGTAAGTCCAACACCACGGACAACGGGATCCTGTCTCTTCTGGATAATATCAATGAGGAAGTAAATCAGGAGAACTCCAATAAGAACCCGGTGATCAATTCCACTCAGCGGGACTACATGGCAGGAGAAGTGAGCAAGGACCTGACCAGAAGAGTCCTTCTCCCGGAGGAGATCGTGCGGGCCCATGAAGAGGGGATCATCCATTTCCACGATTCCGATTATTTTGCCCAGAGAGAGCACAACTGTGATCTTATCAACCTGGAGGATATGCTGCAGAACGGCACGGTGATCAGCGAGACTCTGATCGAGAAACCTCACAGCTTCTTCACGGCCTGCAACGTGACCACTCAGATCGTGGCGCAGGTGGCCAGTAACCAGTACGGCGGCCAGTCCTTTACCCTGGCCCATCTGGCGCCGTTCGTGGACATCAGCCGCCAGAAGACCCGCAAGAACGTGATCGCGGAGCGGGAGGCCTGCGGCGAGAGCCTGGATGAGAAGATCATCGACGCGGTGACGGAACGCCGTCTGAAGGAAGAAGTAAAGAGCGGGATCCAGACCATCCAGTATCAGCTGATCACCCTGATGACCTGTAACGGGCAGGCGCCCTTTGTCACGGTATTCATGTACCTGGACGAGGTGGAGGACGGGAAGATCCGGGACGATCTTGCCATGATCATAGAAGAAGTGCTGGTACAGCGGATGCAGGGTGTGAAGAATGAGAAGGGCGTGTGGATCACGCCGGCCTTCCCCAAGCTGATCTATGTGCTGGACGAGGATAATGTAACCGCGGATTCCAAATACTGGTACCTGACAGAACTGGCGGCAAAATGTACCGCGAAGCGGATGGTTCCGGACTATATCTCCGCCAAGATCATGAAGGAGCTGAAGCAGGGAGAGGTATATCCCTGTATGGGTTGCCGTTCCTTCCTGACGGTGGAGGATTCCCAGAGAAATGCGGACGGAAGTCACAAGTTCTACGGCAGGTTCAATCAGGGCGTGGTGACCATCAACCTGGTAGACGTGGCCTGCTCTTCCGAAGGGGATATGGACCGGTTCTGGGAGATCCTGGACGAGCGGCTGGAGTTGTGCCACCGGGCGCTCCGCTGCCGGCATGAGAGGCTTCTTGGAACGGTTTCCGATGTGGCGCCAATCCTGTGGCAGTATGGAGCCCTGGCCCGCCTGAAGAAGGGAGAGAAGATCGACAGGCTTCTTTATAATGGATACTCTACCATCTCCCTTGGCTATGCAGGACTCTATGAGATGTGCGTGCGGATGCTGGGCAAGACCCACACCGATCCGGAGGCCCAGCCATTTGCCATGCAGGTGATGCAGCGGCTGAACGATAAATGCACCCAGTGGAAAGAGGCGGAGCACATCAGTTATTCCGTATATGGAACGCCCATGGAGTCCACTACCTATAAATTTGCCAAATGTCTGCAGAAGCGGTTTGGCATCATCGAGGGCGTGACGGATAAAAACTATATCACCAACAGTTACCATGTGCATGTGTCCGAGGAGATCGACGCGTTCCACAAGCTGAAATTCGAGTCGGAGTTCCAGAAGCTGTCTCCGGGCGGAGCTATCAGCTATGTGGAAGTGCCCAATATGCAGGACAATATCCCGGCGGTACTGTCTGTGATGCAGTTCATTTACGATAATATTATGTACGCGGAGCTGAATACCAAGAGCGACTACTGTGAGTGCTGCGGCTACGACGGAGAGATCCAGATCAAGGAGGATGAATCCGGCAAACTGATCTGGGAGTGCCCCAACTGCGGCAATATGGATCAGGATAAGATGTTTGTGGCCCGCAGGACCTGCGGCTATATCGGAACCCAGTTCTGGAACCAGGGACGGACCCAGGAGATCAAGGACCGGGTACTGCACTTGTAGGAGAGACTATGTATTACGGAAATATCAAACCTTATGATATCGCGGATGGTCCGGGAGTCAGGGTAAGCCTGTTCGTCTCGGGCTGCCGCCATCACTGTAAGGGCTGTTTTAACGCGGAGACCTGGGATTTCCACTATGGACAGCCCTACACAAAGGAGACGGAGGAAGAGATCTTATCCCTTCTGTCTCCTTCTTATATCCAGGGATTCACCCTCCTTGGCGGAGAGCCCTTTGAGCCGGAGAACCAGCGGGAACTGGTGCATCTCCTTCGCAGGGTGCGGGAGACATTTCCCGGGAAGGACATCTGGTGCTATACCGGCTATACCCAGGATGTGGATCTGGTCCCCGGCGGGAAGGTGCATACGGAAGTGACGGAGGAGATGCTGTCTTATATCGACCGGCTGGTGGACGGGGAATTCGTGGAAGAGAAGAAAGATGTGACCTTAAAATTCCGGGGCAGCCAAAACCAGAGGATCCTGCGGAAGAAGGAAGCGGGCGGCTGGGAGGTTGACCTTGCTTACCGTCCCTAGAGGAGCCGTTGAAATATGACTTCAGGAGGAGAGAGAATGAAAGTATCACAGCGTTTGTACGAGAAGGCTCTTCCCATCTGGGAGAGTTATTTTACCCATCCCTTTATCCAGGGGATGGCGGACGGAACCCTGGCGAAGGATAAGTTCCAGTTCTATATGATCCAGGACCACAAGTACCTGATGGAGTACGCCAAAGTATTTGCCCTGGGGGTGATAAAATCCCGGGACGAGAAGGATATGCGGCTGTTTGCGGCCTTTATCGCGGATACTCTGAATACGGAAAATGCGGTGCACCAGTTCTTCTTAAAGGAGCTGGGGATCACCCAGGAGGACATCGAGCGCACGCCTATGTGCCTGAACAATGATTCTTACACCAATTATATGATCGCGGTGGCCATGAAGGAAGGCCTGGCGGAGCTGACCACGGCGGTGCTGGCCTGCTTCTGGAGCTACAAGCTGATCGGCGATTATATGGAGACCATCCCGGGAGCGCTGGAGCAGCCCTTCTACGGCAGGTGGTCAAGTACCTATGTAAGCGACGCCTTCCGGGGCGGCAATCAGACGGTGATCGATCTTCTGGACCGGCTGACAGAAGGGTACACAGAGGAGCAGATCCAGAACCTGGAGCATATCCTGATCAACTGCAGTAAATATGAGTATCAGTTCTGGGATATGGCCTGGACCAAAGGGGAGATGGATTACCGGCTATAGAAAGAATCTATAGAGCGGATGTATATTAAAATAATCAATTAGTGGAAATGAGGACTCCATGCTATAATAATCCCGTTTGAGAGTTGATGAAAGCAACGAAAGAAAGGGAGAAAGACATGGAGAAAAAATTTACAACAAAAGAAGTTGTGGTCGTGGCAATGGTTGCCGCTGTGATCGGTGTGATCTACACTCTGCTTGACTGGGCGTACATGCCGCTGTCTGCAGTTCTTGGCACTGTTTTTATGGAACTTACGTTTGGCGTGTATATGCTGTCTGCGGCAATGCCCATGTATCTGGTGCGCAAGCCGGGATTCGCCATCTTTGGCGCGCTGGTGACCGCAGGTGTGAACCTGCTGCTGGGAAGCCCCTATGGTCTGCAGCTGGTGCTGGCAGGATTCCTGGAGGGACTTGCGGTTGAGATTGCGTACGCTGTGGTAGACCGGTATCAGGGAAGTATGAAGAACCTGGTGCTGTCCGGGATCCTTGGCCCTATCTTTGTACTGTGCAGAGATGCCTTCTTCTGGGGAACGCCCTGGAGTTATGGAACAGCAGTTGCGGCGGGCGTTGTGATCGTCCGGTTCTTCAGCGCCATCGTGCTGACAACTATCATCGTGAAAGTGATCACAGCAGCGCTGGCGAAGACAGGCGTACTGAAAGGATTCAAATGCGTACAGAAGTAGAGCACAACGAAAATCATGTGATCCTGGAACTTCAGGACGTGACATACTGTTATGACGGAGAGACGCTCCCTGTGTGGGAGCATCTCTCCTGCTGTTTTTATAAAGGAAAGATCCATGCCATCAGCGGCCCAAGCGGCTGCGGAAAGAGTTCCATCCTCTATCTCCTGGACGGATTGGTGCCCCATATGTATGAAGGGGAACTGACGGGCCGGGTGCTGCTGGAAGGAGAGGACATTACCAGCGTGCCGCCAAGAGACCGGTGCGACCGGATCGGATTCGTCATGCAGAATCCGGAGAGCCAGTTCTGTACTTTTACCGTGGAGGAAGAGCTGGCTTTTGGTATGGAGAACCTGGGCGTGGCCCCGGAAGTTATGAAGGGGAGGATCGAAGAAGCTCTGGCATTCGTGGGAATGTCCGGGTATGAGAAGACGGATCTTAACAACCTGTCCGGAGGGCAGAAGCAGAAAGTCGCCATTGCTTCCCTCCTGGTGACAGAGCCTGAGATCCTGCTGCTGGATGAGCCTGCAGCGAACCTGGATCCCCAGAGCCGCAGGCAGATCTTTGATCTGATCCTCCGGCTGGCGAAAGAACAGGGGATCACCATTGTCCTGGTGGAGCACAATATCGGGGAGATCCTGGAGGAAGTGGATCATATCCTGGCGCTGGACGGCCATGGGAACGTGGTGGCCAGGGGAAGCAGGGAAGCGGTGCTGGCCCAGGGATGGAAGCTGCGGCAGGAGAAGGACACAGTGGGAGCGGCAAAGGATCTGTCTACAGAGGAAGAAGTGCTGCGCATTACAGATCTGGAGTTTGCCTATCCCATTCCCGGCAGGAGGAAGAAAGACCCGGCAAACGGAAAGAAGATCCTGGACGGATTGAGCCTTGCGGTGCGCCGTCAGGAGTTTCTGGCTATCGTGGGAGAAAACGGGGTTGGAAAGACCACGCTCATGCGCCTGATCTTCCGCATTTATTCTCGGGATGCCGGGAAGATAGAGCTTTTTGGCCGCCCGGTGGAGAGCTACCGGAAGAAGGACCTGTATCATCTGATCGGCCTGGTGTTCCAGAATCCAGAGAATCAGTTTATCAAGAATACCGTCTACGAAGAGCTGATGTTTAGCCTGAAGAGGGTGCGGATCAGCCAGGAAGAAAAAGAGAGGCGGGTCCAGGAAATGCTGGAGCGGTTCCACCTGGCACAGGAGAAGGAGAAAAGCCCCTTTGTATTAAGCCAGGGGCAGAAGCGCCGCCTGAGCGTGGCGGATATGCTTCTGACCAATCAGGAAATCCTGTTTCTGGACGAGCCTACTTACGGGCAGGACTTCGAGAACCGCCAGGAACTGATGAAGGATATGCAGAAGCTGGTGGAGGAGGGGATCACCATCGTGATGATCACCCATGACCTGTCGCTGGTTCGCCAATACGCCACAAGAGTGGTGGAACTGGAGGATGGAAAGGTGAGAAAAGACCTGCCCACAGAAGCGTATTTCGCATGGCGCAGGGAAGAAACGGGAAAGGAGGAGCAGTGAGATGTTTGCCTATATTGAGAAAGATTCCTTCCTTCACAGAAGGAATCCGCTGATCAAACTGATCCTGATCGTGGCGGTGACTATCATCGTGTGCCTCTCTTATTTCCCGGTGCTGCCGTTCCTTACGTTCCTGATCTTTTTCGCGGGAACCTGGATCGGAGGGAAGATCCCATTCCCCAATCTGCTGCGGCGATTGCTGTTATTTCTGGTGGTGAGCTTTCTGTTCATGGTGTCCATGGTGGCGCTGCGAGGGCTGAATGAGGAGCCGGGGATCATCCTGCGGCTGTGGATCTTCCGCTGGACCCAGCGGGATCTGGTACACGGAATCTCTCTTGGGTTCCGGATCCTGGCGCTTGTCACCATGTCCATGGGCTTCGTCTTGACCACAAGACCCAGCGATCTGGTGCTGAGCCTGATCACCCAGTGTAAGCTGTCCATCACCCACGGCTATGCTACTATGGCCACCTACCGGTTCCTGCCGGAGCTGCAGTCTCAGGTGGATTCTATTCATCTGGCCCAGGAGATCCGGGGGATTCCCTGGAATAAGGGTGTGTGGTCCCGGTTTACCTCCCCCTTCCGGGTCATGCTGCCGCTGTTCTGCGTGGCGGCAAGGCGGGGCGAGCGGGTAGCTTGCGCCATGGAGAGCCGGGGACTGGGAAGAGAAGGGGAGAGGACCTTCTACCGGACTATGAAAATGGATCGGACCGACTGGATCTTCCTGGCGGTAAGCTTGATTTTCTATCTGATCCTTGTTATGATCCTGGTAAGATATGACCTGTTCCGGTTTAGTTTCGCGTCGATACAGTAGACATTCTGAAAGGAGAGAAAACCATGCCTTATAAACATAAAAATATTGAATACGGCCTGCCTCATGAGCAGTATCCGAAGGAGAGGATCAAGGAAAGTATTGAACAGTTAAAAGAAGTGATCGGACTTGGGGTGGAGCCGGTAGGGATCACGCTGCTTTTTACCAAAGAAGACTACGACGCTTATCCGGTAGATGAGACCAAGACGGCCATGCCTTACTGTGTGATGGTAAAGCAGGCGGCTCTCAGAAGTGTGGGGATCAAAAGCCGGCTGGAACATCACAAATGTGACGGCGCCACCACGGCCCTGGGCCTGGAGCCCAGCACAGAGCGGATCGAGAGCGGCCAGGAGTATTTCTCCTATCAGCTGTATTCCTCTGTGGCCACGGCGGGACGGCTTCGCCGGTCTATCCGGAGCCTGCACCGGGAACAGGTCTCCACATACGGTGTGGCGGTAGTGCCGCTGAAGGATTGTGAACAGACGCCGGATGTGGTGATCGTGATGACCAACGCCTACCAGTCTATGCGGATGGTGCAGGGATATGAGTATGGAACCGGCAGGAAACCGGCCATCGATATGGGAGCCATGCAGGGAATGTGCTCAGAACTGACCATATCGCCTTATCTCACCGGAGAGATGAATGTCAGCGTGCTGTGCCCCAGCACCCGGATGTTGTGCAAGTGGAGTGAGAACGATATGGCGGTGGGGATCCCCTATGAGCTGTTTGAGCAGATCGTGGAGGGTGTAGAGGCGACACAGCCCAATTATTAAAATTAGTATTTCTTAAAAATAACAGCGGCCCTGATTAGCCGCTGTTATTTTCTGTGGTTTTATACATTTTATACTTCTGGCAGTTCGATCACTTCTCCGTCCTCCGGCACGAAGACATTTCCGTCATAGAACTGCTTTGCCTCCGCAGTGTAGCGTATTTTCCGTGTCCCGAAGGTGGCGTCTTCCGTGTGCCACAGGATCAGGTTTTTCGCCTGGCAGTCCTGGGCCAGGAGGCTTGCCTCCCGGACGGTGCTGTGATGATACTTATAGGGGGTGAAGATTTCCCGGTCTGCGTAGAGGCAGAAGGCCTCTGACAGCAGCCAGTCGGCGTCCTGGCAGTAGGGGCGGCAGGTGTCATTTACCGGCTCATCGCCGGGGAAGACCAGCTTCATCCCGTCAGGCCATGTCATCTGGAACCCAAACTGCTTTGCCTTGGTGGACCGGATATCGAAGAAGGTGAAATCGCAGCCCCAGATCTGTTCCCGTTCTCCGTCCCGGATGAGATGGAAATGGATCCTCTCATCCAGGCGGTCACATTCTACTTTCCGCAGCAGGGCCCGGCATACCATCCGAAGCTTGTCGGCCAGCTCGGCGTGGCAGTACAGATGGAAGTCGCCGTCGTAACGGTCCTCGCACATCTGGAAGGCGATATAGCGCAGGACCCATACCATGCCAAGAAAGTGGTCGGTATGCTCGTGGGAGAGAAAGGCGTAATGAACCTTTGTCCAGTCCAGTCCCATATGGTCGAACTGGCGCAGGATCTCCGCGCCGCCCATTCCGTCCACCAGGAAATAATCCTGGCCGTTATCCAGCACGAAGGCGGTATTCAGATATTTTGTCACAACGGCAGTTCCGGTGCCCAGTACATGTAGTTTTCTCATAGTACCCCTTTTCTTCCTTTGAACATTCCCTTCTTGAAGGAGCCGTTTAACATGGCTTCCATCACTTCATTGCATAGATCTGCAAATTCCTGGTCTACGATATGCATATCGGCGATGATCAGATCCAGATTTTCGTTTTCGGGAGCGAATTTTTCCTCCAGGATCTTGCGCATAACCGTGGAGCGGATGGACCAGGTGGGGTTCTCCGGATCCGGATCCCACTGAGGGCCGTCTCCGTTTTCAGCGGACCAGCCACGCTCGGTGGTGGCGATCTCCTTGCGCTGGTCGTAAGCGGACCATCCCTGCATAGGAAGGATAAAGGCGGTGGGGCCTTTGGTGGTGTTCAGCTTCTCGGCATAGTATTCAGACAGCTCCACGATCTCGTCCATGGTAGGATACATGATGGTAACTCCTTCGTTGTGGATATAGGGAAGCCCGGTATCCTTCCAGGTACGTCTTCTGCCGGCCTTGTAATCATCCAGGTACTCCTGTTTCATGGAGGAGATGGGATTGTAGGCGCTCTGATCGCAGCCGCCCGGCGTTACGATCTGTGGGATGCCCATGTCGCTGGCAGCGGTGACGCGCTCCCCGTTCCAGGTGGAGGGGGTTCCGTAGATGCTGTCGTACATATTGTTGGTCAGCTCGCCGGTAGTCAGGTCGATGATGGCGGTGATCATGCCGGAGCGGATCAGGTCTTCCATGGTGGCGCCGGTCCCTACCTGGTGGATGATGATGGTATCCCAGCCCTTGGCGTTCCAGTAAGCGCTGCAGGCATTGACTGTCTGGGTGGTGGTGCCGTAAGCGGTGATAGCCATCAGCGGTTTTTCTTCTGCGTCATGGATCTCGCCTACCTGTGCCATGGCTACGATGGCGGCAGCCGCATTGGCCACCATTTTCCGGGTAACGGTGTTGACGCCCTGCTCCGCGGTGGGGTTCATGATATAGATGTCTTTGTTGCCCAGCCACATGCTGACGTCGCTGGAAGCCATATCGGTCATCATGATCTTGGGCACGCCAAAGGGAAGCGCCCGCATAAGATAGGTGACGGTGGTGGTTCCCATGGATCCGGCCCAGGAGATGATCCCGTCTACTTCGCCGGCTTCATACATCTGCATGATCTTTTTAGCTCCGGCCTCGCCCACCATCTTGATGGCGGTAGAGCGGGGAACCTTGAAGACTTCTTCCTGCTTGATGCCATCTGCGTCCAGCACATCCTGAAGGGAGATGTCCGGCCAGTCGCAGACTTTGCCGCAGCCACAGTTCATCACTTTTACGTCGCCGCCGGCTTTTTCTACCTGCTCGGCAAGAAATTTCAATTCGGTATACTTGGTGTCGCACATACCTGCTACGATGATTTTGGGTTTCTTTTCCATAAAATGTGCCCTCCTTTTATAATGTGATCTCTTTGTATTCCTGTGTGGCTGCGAGAACGGCCTTCTCAATAGGCATTCTCTCTGCGGCGGAACCGCCGATAAAGCCCACTGCGTCGGTTTTCTCTACCACATATTTTGCTTCTTCTGGTCCTTTCATGGGCCCGCCGTGGGCGAAGAGGATCACGTCCGGGTTGACGGCTTTGGCCGCGTCAAAGATCTGCTGGCTGATCTCGCATGCCTCGTCCAAGGTCAGGCTGGTCTTGGCCCCCTTTAATCCGCCGGCGGTGGAGCCGCAGTGGGAGGCGATGGCAGGACAGCCCACTTCTGCCAGGATCCGGGCTTCTTCCGGGGTAAAGGCGTAGGCAAGGGAGAACATATCCATCTTGTGGGCTTCCCCCACGAAGTCTACTTCTTTGTCCCAGCCCATGCCGATGGCGTCCATCTGCTCCATCACGCCGCTTCCGTAGATCATCATCATGAAGGGGTTGATCCCGGAGATGCCGGCGTCCCACAGCATTTGCAGATGCTTCTTGTGGGGCAGCAGAGGATTGGTGCCGCCGGACAGAGACAGGATGGGAGCTTTCTCTACATTTGCCACGATCTCGGGGGCAAGTTCCAGGATGACTTTGTTAATGTCGCTGTAAGGCATAAGCGGCGCCAGGGATCCCTGGCCTTTCATGCGCCAGTAGCTGGTGGCAGACAGGCAGATCAGGTCCGCGCCGCCTTTTTCCTGAAGCTTGGCGGTGAGGCCGCAGCCGCAGTTAGGCATGAAAAGCATTTTCTTAGCCTCTACCTGGGCTTTCAGCATGTCGATAACTTCTTGTTCGTGATAACGTTTTGCCATGGTTCATCTCTCCTTTTTGATTTGAATGATATAGTTAAAAAAAAGAAAACAGTTTTAAGGTTCTGGATCCTGGAAAATCCCATATTTTCTGCAGAACTGTTCAGCGTTTTCATGGAGAAGTCCATTAAGGTCCCCTCTGGTAAGAAGGGGGGAGTCTCCAAGATGTTCTTCAAGCCTGCGGGTGTGGGAAACGGTCACGTCCTGCAGATAGAAGGGGTAATCCGATCCAAACAAAAGCTTTTCGGTTGTTCCGCACCAGAGCTTTACGGTTTCCATCAGGTTAAAAAGCTGCCGCCATTCCTGTCCCGCAAGCCGGCCAAAATTGGTGCTGATATCGGCGTACACATGAGGGTGCTTCCGCAGGATCATAGCAGTGGTCTCGTAGTGGATCCTCCCGGCATGCCCCATGATGATAGGAAGATCCGGGAAATCGCAGGCGATGGTGTCGATCCGTTCCGGCGCGCCGTAGCAGTCCCGGATCCCGTTAAGCCCGATGCCGCCGGTGTGGAAGAGAACCGGATAGCGGTGTTCTTCCAGCCATTGGTAGATAGGGTACAGCCGCTGGTCGTCCGCATAAAAGCACTGGATGTTGGGGTGGAGCTTTAATCCCCGGAAGCAGGGCTTTTCCAGCAGAGAAGTCATAGTGTCAAAGGTGTCTTCCCGGAAGGGCTGGACTGTGCAGAAGGCGGCAAGGCGTCCCTGGGACTGATCGATCTGTGCCTCCACATAATCGTGGAGAGGAGCCAGATCCGGATTGCTCATCTGGCTGTCAAAGGCCAGCACGCTGATCACGGCGCGGTGGATCTGGCAGTGGTCCATGGATCTGAGAAGACCAGGACCGGTCAGAGAGATCTCCTGGCCTGCTTCCTTTTTCTTCTTCAGATAGTCCGCCATATAGTCCGGCGACTGGTGAGCCGGCCAGAGGTGTGTGTGCATGTCGATCATGAGCTACGCCTCCTTCTTCCACAAATGCCGGATGGCTTCCAGTTCCGGGCATTGCCTGGCTGCTTCCTCAAGGGAAGTGCCGTTCATGGCTGCTTCTACCGCGGCAAACATGGCGCGGACGCCGGCCTGGCTTCCCATGGGATGGCCCTGGATAGCGCCGCCGGGCGCTAGGATAATGTCGCTGCCCAGATCCCGGATCAGGGTCTCGGCCATTCCCGGGTTTACGCCGCCGCCGCAGGAGGGAAGGGCAGGCCGGATGCCGGGAAGGGCAAGTGTCAGTTCCTGGGCGGTCCGCAGATAGCGGGACCGCTTAATGGGATAGCCCCCGTAAGGGGTGTTGATCATTACAATATCAGCGCCCAGAAGCCGGGGCAGTTTGCCCAGGACCAGGCTGGAGGTTACTCCGGAAGTGGGACCCTCATAGTAGGGTCCTGCCCCGGCATAATGGCCCATAATGGGAAGGTCAATCTCTTCCCGCAGCATTTGCAGGGCGCCAAAGCCGGTGGCAGCAAAATTTACCATCACAATCTTTGCGCCGGCTTCCTGGGCGGCCTTGGCGTGATCCACAAGCCGGGAGACGTGGTCGGTAATGTTGGGAACATAGATGGTCTCCTTGCCGGTCTCTTCAAAGGCGGCTCTGGAAGCCTGGTTGTAGGCCCGGATCCGTTCTGTCAGAGGACAATAGGAAGGGTTCCCCAGAAGTTCGTCGTCTTTGATAAGATCGATCCCGCCAAGAGCGGTGGAATAGAAGATCCTGGCGCCCACTTCCGGGGAAAACCCGGTGCAGGGCTTGATCATATTCAGAAGGACGGGCCGTTTCTCTACCTGGCAGAGGGAACGGATCCCTTCTATTCCGTAGGCTGGTCCCGGGAAGGAACTTAGCATGCACTTTGGCAGGTACAGATCGATAAGCTTGGCCTGTACGGAGGTGGAGGCATCATTCCCCAGAAGGGTGGTGAGAAGGAGCGGGATGCTGTTCTCAAAGTTTGCCACCGGGTAGGCGATCTGGAAAATGTAATGCTCCAGACCGGAGCCGGCCGGAATGGGGGATTCCAGATCGTCGGGCTGAAGGTCATAGATATTTACGATCTTGCCCATGTAATTCTGGCGCATTTCCTCAGTGATGCCGGGGACCGGGATCCAGGTTCCGATGGTCTGGCCTACGGCCATGTTTTTGGCCTTTTCGTAAGGGTCGCTTCCGGGAGGAAGGCTTACATAGTAGGTGGCCACGCAGAAATCTCTGGATAGGATAGATTCTGTTAGGGAAAGCAGGAGATTGTTGTTCATATCACACCTCCTTGAGTTTTTTTGTTTAGATCATGTTAATATGTTACATATCGGTTTTGATAATTGTATTATAAATCACATATTAACAGGAGTAAACTAACATTTATGTGACGGATGTTGTTAAACAGAAAATATGAGACTGTTTTGTTGACAAAAATAACATTTTCAGGCGTATATCACAAAAAAATATACAAAAACAAGAGGAAATGAAAAGAAATCTTCTATTTTAGGTGGGGGTTTTGTTACATTTCTTGAAAAAATGTTGTGAATCAACTATAATAACAAAAAACGAAAAAGGTGGACGGGAACATGAAGAAAAAGGAACAGAGACTTAACGATATCATGGCGCTGGTACGGGAACAGCCGACTATCTCGATAAAAGAACTTGCCAAGATCCTGGATGTGTCTGAGATGACCATTCGAAGAGATATTTCTTATCTGAAGGAATCCAATGCCATGACCCAGATGCTGGGGATGAATGTGATCAGCGCGGCGCCGGCGCAGCCGCCTCTGATGTATGATTTTCAGTATGAACTGGAGCGGAACGTGGAGGCGAAGGAGCGGATCGCGCGCAAAGCCTCCAACCTGATAAGACCGAGGGATATCCTGATCCTGGATTCCAGTACCACCGTCAGCAAGATCGTGCCCTATATCCCCAACAACATGGAATTAACGGTAATCTCAGGGAATTACTATATTATCAGCAAGCTGCCCAAGAATGATTCTATCAACCTGATCGTTCCGGGTGGAGTCTATAACCGCCAGCTTCAGATGTTTGAGTCTTCAGAGGGGATCAATATCATCAAGGAGCACCGGGCGACAAAGTATTTCTTCTCCGCCTCGGGGATCCATGAGCACCTGGGAATGACCTGTTCCTATGCCTTTGAAGTGCTGACCAAGCGGGCGGGGCTGGCAAGTTCGGTCTGCAAGATCCTGCTGGCAGATTCCAGTAAGTTCGGGATCATTACCACGTCTTATTTTGCGAAATTAAATGAGGCGGATATTATCATCACAGATACGGGGATTTCCGGGGAATGGAAAAAGATCATTGAAGATATGGGGATTGAGCTGTATATTGTATAGACAGGAGGACATTTGCAATGGATCATTTTTTATTCGACCTGGACGGGACCCTGCTCCCAATGAAGCAGGAGGAATTTGTAAGATATTACCTGCCTCTTCTGGCAGCGCGGTTTCAGGACCGGGGCTTTTCCCCGGAGCAGCTGATCGGCGCGGTGTGGAAGGGCTTTGAGCGGATGGTGGCAAACGACGGGAGCCGCACCAATGAAGAGGTGTTCTGGGACAGCTTCTCCA
>NZ_DBGCJQ010000043.1:0-25344 GCF_048354975.1 Massilistercora timonensis
GTCCTGTCTTTATTTTTTCTTGTGCTTGCCACTTTTATTTTGACATTTTTCAAAGTGGAAATAAACTTTTCACTTCAGCGAAAAAAATGCACTAAAAATGCCCGGCCCGCGTCTTTGATAAAACACAGAGCCGGACATTTCTCATTTCATTTTTATCTGTGGCTTAACTCCTTCGGCGTATACAGATGCCTGGGGATACCGTCTACCATAACCGGAGATACGTCGCCCTGGATCAGCGGTCTTACGTAAGAGATAAACTCGCTGGTCACATAAGTGCCGTCCTTGTTGACCCACTCTCTGGGCACAAGCTTCTCGTCGTTGGCAATCTTATGTACATCCTTTACCTCAGTTCCGCACTGATACGGATCGTCAGACAGTCTCTGGAGCACTACCATCTTGCCGGAGTCTCCTTCATCTGCTGCTTTTACCGCCGCGCCGCCAACCTGGTAAGCTTCCAGGATATCCACACGGGAAGCTGCGTGGGAAGCCGCGCGCTGCAGGGTACTCAGCTCGATGGCACGGGTCTTGCAGCCGATCTCTCCCGCAATATAGCTTGCAAGATAAGAAGCGGTTCCGGACAGCTGTTTGTGGCCGAATGCGTCTACGAAATCAATGCTGCTTCCAAGCTCGCACACATAGGTTCCTTCCGCCGTGCGGATCCCTTCTGACACCGCCACAACGATGGATGGCTTGGTCTCCAGAAGCTTCTTCACCTTCTCGCCGAACTTCTTCAGGTCAAAGGTCACTTCCGGCAGATAGATAAGATCCGGTCCTTCACAGTCCTCGCCTTCTGACAGCGCGGTCGCCCCTGTCAGCCATCCGGCGTTCCGTCCCATGATCTCCACGATGGTCACGATCCCCTTCTCATACTCCAGGCAGAATCCGTCCCGGATGATCTCCTTCATGGAGGTTCCGATATATTTTGCCGCGCTTCCGTAACCAGGTGTGTGGTCGGTCAGCGCAAGGTCGTTGTCGATGGTCTTCGGACAGCCGATGAATCTGGTTGGGTGTCCGGTGATGATGGCGTAGTCGGAAAGCTTCTTGATAGTGTCCATCGAATCATTTCCGCCGATATAGATAAACGCCTCGATATCCAGCTTATCCAGGATGCTGAAGATCTTGTCGTAGACTTCCCGGTTCTCGTGGATCTCCGGAAGCTTATATCTGCAGGACCCCAGGAACGCGGCCGGCGTACGCTTCAGAAGCTCTGCGTCCAGCTCAGTCTTGATATGGTCTGCCAGGTCGATGTATTTCTCCTCCAGCAGTCCCTGGATCCCGTGAAGCATTCCATATACCTTCTGGGCTCCCCTGTCTTTCGCCGTGCGGTACACGCCGGCAAGGCTTGAGTTGATAGCCGCTGTCGGGCCGCCTGACTGCCCGACGATCACATTTCTCTTCATAACGATGAATCCCCTTCCTTGTAATCAAAATTGCGTCGATATTGATATCTTAGTACATTTTCACAGAAATGTCCAGAATTTTCATGATCTCTTGGGCATATTCACAGTATCCGCCAGATCTTCCACTGTCTTCTGTCCGTAAATATATCCCCGCATACAGCGGTTTCCCTCTACGTCCATCACTTCTCCGTCCTCAGACTCCACCGTCAGATGACAGGCGTTCTCACAGACGCCGCAGGTCAGTTCTGTTTTCTCCAATTCTTCCGCCTCCTAAGATGATTATTCCTCTTTCGCCCAGTCAAAGGCGTACCGCACTGCCTTCTTCCAGCCTCTCAGCTTTTTGTCCCGCTCTTCCTCTGAGATCCGGGGCTCAAACACCCGGTCAATGGACCAGTTCTTCACCACATCCTCCTTGCTCTTCCAGTATCCTACTGCCAGGCCGGCCAGATAGGCCGCTCCCATGGCTGTGGTCTCAATACAGGAAGGACGCTCCACCGGGCTGTTGATAAGATCCGCCTGGGTCTGCATCAGGAAGTTGTTGGCGCTGGCTCCGCCGTCTACCTTCAGGGCGCTTAAACCGATGCCGGAATCTGCCTCCATGGCCCCCAGCACATCGTTCACCTGATAAGCCAGGGATTCCAGGGTCGCCCGGATGATATGGTACTTGTTCACACCCCGGGTAAGGCCCACAATAGTCCCTCTGGCATACTGATCCCAGTAAGGCGCCCCCAGTCCGGTAAAGGCAGGCACCACATAGCAGCCCCCGGTATCCTTCACCTTCTGCGCCATATATTCCGAGTCCTCCGAGGAGTCAATAAGCCGCAGCTCGTCACGCAGCCACTGGATCGCCGCCCCAGCCACGAAAATGGAGCCCTCCAGCGCATAATTTACCTTCCCGTCTATGCCCCAGGCGATGGTGGTCACCAGGCCGTGCTGAGAGAACACCGGTTTCTCACCGGTATTCATCAATAGGAAACAGCCGGTCCCGTAAGTATTCTTAGCCTCCCCCGGCGTAAAACAGGTCTGGCCAAACAGGGCGGACTGCTGATCTCCCGCAGCCCCGCCGATGGGAATGGGACCGCCAAAATATGCGGCGTCCGCCTCTCCATAGACACAGCTTGAAGGTTTCACTTCCGGGAGCATGGAAGCCGGGATCCCGATCAGATCCAGGATCTCCTGATCCCATTCCAGTGTATTGATATTAAAAAGCATAGTCCGGGACGCATTGGAATAGTCCGTCACATGGACTCTTCCTTTGGTCAGCTTCCAGATCAGCCAGGTCTCCACCGTGCCAAAGAGAAGTTCGCCTCTCTGCGCTCTCTCCTTCACCCCTTCTACATGCTCCAGGATCCAGCGGATCTTGGTGGCGGAAAAGTAGGCGTCAATGATCAGCCCTGTCTTCTGGCGGATCTTCTCTGTCCACCCTTCTTCCTTCAGCTGGTCACAGTACCGGGCTGTTCTCCGGCACTGCCATACGATCGCGTGGTACACCGGCTCTCCGGTGGCTTTGTCCCACACGATCACCGTCTCCCGCTGGTTGGTGATGCCAATGGCCGCAATATCCCCGGCCTCCGCTCCGATCTTGCTCATGGCCTCCACCGCTACGCCCAGCTGGGTGGACCAGATCTCGTCCGCATCGTGCTCCACCCATCCCGGCTGGGGGAAATACTGGGTGAATTCCTTCTGGGCCACGCTGCAGATCCTGCCCTTCTCATCAAACAGGATACAGCGGTTGCTGGTGGTCCCCGCATCCAGCGCCATCACATATTTTGCCATCTTGCTTCCTCCTCTCTCTATAACAAAAAGGCACCCTGCCACCGCAGAATGCCTTCCCATGAAACGTGGGCGAGAGGATTCGAACCCCCGACCTTTTGGTCCGTAGCCAAACGCTCTATCCAGCTGAGCTACGCCCACATTTACTGCAACTTATCTTCACAGCAGAATTA
This sequence comes from Massilistercora timonensis, assembly GCF_048354975.1. Lineage (NCBI taxonomy): Bacteria > Bacillati > Bacillota > Clostridia > Eubacteriales > Massilistercora > Massilistercora timonensis. The sequence continues at coordinate 3,347 of NZ_DBGCJQ010000043.1, forward strand.
ATTATATCCCACTTTACAGGCAGTGTCAATATTTTATTTTTGAATTCTTCCCCTCCTTCTCCAACTGGCCTGGTCAATTTTAAAATATCTGGTCTTTTCAATATAGCCACTTTGGTGCTATGATGGCTGTAAAACAAAAAGGAGTTACTGCTATGAGCAAGAAGATTGCCGTGATCAATGATCTGTCCGGTTTTGGCCGCTGTTCTCTCACCGCGGCCATATCGGTCATCTCCGCCATGGGAGTCCAGCCCTGTCCGCTGCCCACCGCGATCCTGACCGCCCAGACCGGATATCCGGATTACTATTGCGATGATTATACAGATAAGATGGAACTGTTCCGAAGCTACTGGGAGAAGATGGGCCAGCGCTTTGACGGGATCTACACCGGATTTGTGGCCGGCGAACGGCAGATCCTCCAGATCTTCCGTTTCCTCGATACCTTCCGCACCCAGGAAAATTTTCTCCTGGTGGATCCTGTGATGGGAGACAACGGAAAGACTTATGATCTCTTCACCCCGCCCCTCCTGCGGGAAATGCGCCGCCTGGCCTTAGATGCGGACATCATCACCCCCAACCTGACGGAACTTTGCCTTCTCACCGAACAGGATCACGGGAAGATCGCCAAGATCCAGGACCCGGCTTCCCTTATGGAGAAGGTCGCCCAGCTGGGCCGGGAACTCTGTGCCCAGGGACCCCGCCATGTGATCGTCACCGGCATCCAGTTCCGGGATGAAAAGGATACAGAACAGATGGGAAATCTCTATGTTACCCACTCAGAAAGCCGGCTCTTTTCCTTCCCCCACATCGGCGGAAGCTACTCCGGCACAGGAGATCTCTTTGCCTCCTGCATCGCCGCAGGCGCCGCCAGGGACATGGATCTGGGCCGCGCCATCCAGCTGGCGGGAACATTTCTGGAGGCGGGCCTTGCTGACACAGTCCGTGAGAAGATCCCCCGCAATGACGGGATAAATTATGAGAAATATCTGGCTCTTCTGATCCCGGAAGAGCACCAGCAAGCTGAAAAGGAGGCTGATCCCCATGAGATCTGATACAAAACCAACAGCCCTTCTAACCTTTACCGGGCTTTTCGCCGCCATGATCACCATCATGACCGCCTGGCTCTTCCACATTCCTTACGGAGCCAACGGAGGCTACATCCATTTCGGCGACGCCCTGATCTACCTGGCTGCCGTTCTGCTGCCCCGGCCCTACGCCATGGCCGCAGCCGCCCTGGGCGGAGGGCTTGCAGACCTTCTCACCGCCCCGGTATGGGCGCCGGCCACAATGATCATTAAAATGCTGATCGTTCTGCCCTTCACCAGCCAGGACGGCCGCATCTTAAGCCGGCGGAATCTGGCCGCGCCCTTCCTGGCCCTGGCCATCTCTGCCACAGGCTATTATCTGGCAGAAGGGATCCTGTTCGGCTCGTTCCTGGCCCCCATCGTATCCCTCACCGGAAGCTTCATCCAGTCCACAGGAAGCGCCGTGATCTTTCTGATCCTGGGAGCCTCCCTGGACAAAGTCCATCTGAAAACGAAGACGCAGCATTATCTATATCAATAACCATCGAAGAAAGAGGTGTATCAATATGGCAGATATCTTATATACTTACAAAGACCAGGTGTACGCAAATATCACCAACCGCTGCAACTGCCGGTGCCGGTTCTGCATCCGCAGTCATGAGGACGCCATCGGGGATGCCACCTCTCTGTGGCATAAACAGGACCCCACGCCCCAGGAGATCAAAGAAGCCATGGATGCCTTTGACTTCCATGGCTATAAAGAACTGGTCTACTGTGGGTACGGAGAACCCACCTGCGCTCTGGAGACTCTTATCGACACCGCCCGCTACGCCAAAGAACGCTATGGCCTGTCCATCCGGGTCAACACCAACGGCCTGGGCAGCCTGCAGCACGGACGGGACATTGTCCCGGAACTGGCTCAGGTGGTGGACAGCGTCTCCATCAGCCTGAACGCCCCGGATGAGACGGCCTACAATGAGGTGACCCGCCCCACACTCCCCGGCGCCTACCAGGCTATGCTGGATTTCGCAGTCCAGGCTGCCCGGCAGATCCCGGAGGTCCGTTTTACCATCGTAGACGTGCTTCCGGAAGAAGAGATCCAGGCCAGCAAAGATCTGGCGGCTTCTCTGCATATCCCTTTGCGCATCCGCAAATTTACAACCTAAAGTTTAACGTCTGATCCAGAAGGGAGGCTTTTGTCTCCCTTCTGATATTCTCTGGGGGTACACTTCATATACCGCCGGAAGATCTGTCCATAGTAGGCCGGACTGGAGAATCCCACCAGATTCGCCGTCCGGGTGATACTCTCCCCTGCGCGCAGCAGGGTAAGGCTCTTCTGGATCCGCAGGAACAGCACATAATCGAAGATGGTCATCTTCATATGCCGTTTAAAAAAGCGGCAGCATTCATTTCTGCAGATATTCACATGGTCCGCGATGTCATCCAGGCGGATCTCCTGATCATAGTGATCCTGAATATAAGAGATCATATCCTTCAGCCGCATCAATTCCCGCTCCGATCCCCGTTCCCGCTCCGGCAGGGAGGAAAAATGCCGGTACAGCCTCATCCAGATCTCCATCAGCAGGATATGCACCTGGATCTCATAATCCTCCGGCGCCTCCAGAGACAATTCATAGATCCGCTCCAGGTCCTCAAGGATCTCCCCCTGCCACTCTACCTTACGTTCCAGCTTAAGAGAAGGCCAGCGGCTGTCCTCTGTGATGAACCTCACATACTTGGAGTAAAGGATGCTGCCTTCATCCCCGTAGAGGAACCGGGGATGGAAGGTGACCGAAAGATAGGTGCAGTCCCTATCATCCTTCCGGTACCCGGAGTGAAGCGCGTTGCTGTTGCCAAACAGTCCTTCTCCTTCCCGCAGCTGGTACTGGCTGTCATTCACGTGATACTCCATCTCTCCCGACATCACCCAGGTAAGCTCCACTTCCGGATGCCAGTGCCACAGGAAGGTCCCCTGCTCGTAAGCCTGGATCTGTTCCACGTCCACGCTCACCGGGAAGGCGAAACTGCCGTGCGCTTTGGTTTCTTTTCTGTTTTTCTCGGTTCCGATCTGCATTTCCTCAATATCCTTATATTTATAGACAATATTCTTATTGTCTTTTCTAATTATCCTCACTATTATTATAATCATAGAATACAACCCGGGAAAACACAACCTCAAAATAACAGGAAACAGGAGATGGAAAAATGTTAAACAAATTGATCCAAGAATTTCAGAAACTTTACGGCGCAGAAGGGGAGCTCCGCACCTACTTTGCCCCCGGCAGAGTCAATCTGATCGGCGAGCATACCGACTACAACGGCGGGCATGTGTTCCCCTGTGCCCTCACCCTTGGCACTTATGCAGTGGTACGGGACCGGGAAGACCGGGGGCTTCGCTTCTATTCTATGAATTTTGGCTCTCTGGGTGTTCTGGAGACCAGCCTGGACGATCTGGTTCCCCACAAAGAAGCTTCCTGGACCAACTATCCCAAGGGCGTAATGTGGGCCTTTGAGAAACGTGGCTTCCACCTGACCCACGGTCTGGACATCGCCATCTTCGGGGACATTCCGGCTGGTTCCGGCCTGTCTTCTTCCGCTTCTCTGGAAGTCCTGACCGGGATCATCCTGAAGGACACCTTCGGATTTGACCAGGTTTCCATGCCGGAGATCGCTTTGATCGGCCAGGATTCCGAGAACAACTTCAACGGCTGCAACTGCGGTATCATGGATCAGTTCGCCAGCGCCATGGGCAGGAAAGACCACGCTATCTTCCTGGACACCAGCACACTGGAATATCAGTATGCTCCGGTCCTCCTGGAAGATGCCAAGATCGTCATCACCAACAGCAAGGTAAAACACAGCCTGGTCAACTCCGCCTACAACGACCGGCGAAGAGAATGTGAGACCGCTCTCTCCGACCTTCAGACCGTCACACAGATAAAGACTCTGGGGGATCTCTCCAACGAGGATTTTGAATCCTTCCAGTCCGCCATCAAGGATCCGGTCTGCCTGAAGCGGGCGCGGCATGCAGTCCATGAGAACCAGCGGACCATCCAGGCAGTGGAAGCGCTGAAAAACAACGACATCGCTCTCTTTGGAAAGCTGATGAACGCCTCCCATGAATCTCTGAAGACAGACTATGAAGTATCCTGCCCGGAGATCGATCTTCTGGTGGATCTGGCCCAGGCCATGCCCGGCGTCATCGGCTCCCGCATCACCGGCGGCGGCTTCGGCGGCTGCACCGTCAGCATCGTAAAAAATGACACGGTAGACAGATTCGTAAAAGAGATCGGCAGCGCCTATCAGAAGGAAACCGGCCACGAAGCAGAGTTCTACATTGTGGAGATCGGCGACGGCGCCAGAAAACTGCAGGAAGTATAGGAGGGGATAAATATGTTATATGAAAATATCAAGAAATTAGTTGAATACGGGATCCAGACCGGACTTACTCCGGAATCTGAGCGGATCTACACTACCAATCTGCTGCTGGATCTGTTCCATGAGGACAGCTACGAGGATCTTCCTGTGGAGACAGACAGCCTTGACCTGGAAGAGATCCTGAAAAACCTTCTGGATGAAGCGGTAAAGCGGGAACTGATCGAGGACAGCGTGGTTTACCGGGATCTTTTTGACACCCGGCTCATGAATTGCCTGCTGCCCCGTCCCAGCCAGGTCCACGCCACCTTCTGGGAGAAATACAGCGTCTCTCCCCAGGAAGCCACTGCCTACTACTATAAATTCAGCCAGGACAGCGACTATATCCGCCGCTACCGGGTGAAAAAGGATCTGAAATGGACGGTGGACAGCCCTTACGGAGAGATCGACATTACCATCAACCTCTCCAAACCGGAGAAAGACCCGAAAGCCATCGCCGCAGCCAAAAACGCCAAGGCAAGCTCCTATCCCAAGTGTCAGCTTTGCATGGAAAATGAAGGCTATGCCGGACGGGTAAACCATCCCGCCAGAGAAAACCACCGGATCATCCCCATCACCATCAATGACAGCCGCTGGGGATTCCAGTATTCCCCTTATGTATATTACAATGAGCACTGTATCGTATTTAACGGGGAGCACATCCCGATGAAGATCGACCGGGCCGCGTTTGTCAAGCTGTTTGATTTCATCAAGCTGTTCCCTCACTATTTCCTGGGCTCCAACGCGGATCTTCCCATCGTGGGCGGCTCTATCTTAAGCCATGACCACTTCCAGGGCGGAAACTATACCTTTGCCATGGCAAAAGCCCCCATCGAGCAGGAACTCACCATCCCCGGATATGAGGACGTACAGGCCGGCATTGTAAAATGGCCGCTCTCCGTTCTGCGGATCCGCTGCAAGGATGAGAAGCGCCTGATCGACCTGGCCGACCATATCCTGCAGGTATGGCGGGGCTACACAGACGAAGAAGCGTTTATCTTCGCCGAGACCGATGGGGAGCCTCACAACACCATCACCCCCATCGCACGGAAACGGGGCGACGACTATGAACTGGACCTGGCCCTCAGAAACAACATCACCACCGATGAACACCCGCTGGGTGTTTACCACCCTCACGCTCAGTATCATCATATCAAGAAGGAAAACATCGGCCTGATCGAGGTTATGGGACTGGCGGTCCTTCCCTCCCGGCTGAAAGAAGAACTGGAGATCCTGGCCCAGTATATCCTGGAAGGAAAAGACATCCGCAGCAACGAGAAGATCGAGAAGCATGCCGACTGGGTAGAATCCTTCCTGCCCGGCTACCCGGATGTCAACAGCGAAAATATCATGGATATCCTGAAGAAAGAAGTAGGGATCGTGTTCACCCACGTGCTGGAAGACGCAGGCGTGTACAAATGCACGCCGGAAGGACGGGAAGCATTCCTGCGGTTTGTGAAGGAATTATAAATTTAGGTTTGTCGTGTACTTTGTCGAGAGACGGGGACCGGCGATTGCTCCGAGGCTGACGCTTAACCTCCGCAATCATCCGGCCCCCGCCTTATCGCCAACTGCACCGACAAAGGCCTGAATTGTCAAGATGATTCTGCGGAAGAATATGGAACAGGGAAGCGCATACAGCCTGCCGATAGAAACCATATGGAAGCGTTAGAATCCGTTACAGAAAAACACCTGCGAATTGCTCTGGTCATGAAATCGCAGGTGTTTTGATGTTAAGGATTCTTCGCGAACTTTTCTGGCTTCTATCGGCAGGCTGTATGCACCTCCCTGAACATTTTTTATTTCACAGAATCAACGCGACAAACCTGCATTTTAATGCATCCGGAAGATGGGACTGATCTTCTTATAGATAATGAACACGATCAGGGACACCAGTACGCCCTTCAGCAGATTGAACGGCGCCACCGCGAACAGAACGAAGGTGGTCAGATTGGTAATCCCTGCATTTACAGCAGTTCCCATCTCCACCAATCCCTCGATGGGCATTCCAAAGGCCACCGCATATGTGGGAAGCAGAAGGAATGCGTTGAGGAAGCAGCCCACCACCGTCATGAAGATGGTTCCCATTGCCATACCGATGATCGCTCCCTTTCTGGTGTGCATCCGCTTATAGATAATGGCAGCCGGCAGCACCAGAGCGCAGCCGATCAGGAAATTCGCCAGCTCTCCCACGCCTGCGGTAGCAGTTCCGTTGATCACCAGATTCAGAAGGATCTTCACCAGCTCTATGGCCACTCCCGCCAGCGGGCCCATGGTAAAGCAGCCTACCAGGACCGGGACCTCGCTGAAGTCGATCTCGTAGAAGGATGGAGCGAAAGGAAGGGGAATTTCAAACAGCATCAATACCACCGCGATGGCTCCCAGCATGGCTACCTGTGCCATCTTCCTTACATTTACCCTTGCTTTTGCCTTTGTGTTTGTCATTGCTTCTGAACTCATGTCTTTTTCTCTCCTTTTCTAAATAAACTCAACAAAGAAAGAAAATCTTCTTAGAATCATGCAACGTCTGCTGCCCTGACAGGAACTGCTCCTGCAAAAGAAAAACCCCGAAGCAATAAGCATCGGGGATCCATGGCATCATGATCACACATTTCTTCTCTCATCCAGACTATACTGTCGGTTCTGGAATCTCACCAGATCAGCCGGCGCGCTGCGCCAGGTCGCGGACTCTACCGCCGGTTGGGAATTCAAAAGGATCCGGAATACTCCGTTTTTCTTTTGTCACCCGACCCCGAAGAATTTCTTTTTTAGTTCTTCCTCATTATACGCTCCCTTTTTTGATTATTCAAGACTTTTCTTGAGATATTCTGGCTGGAAAATATTGTGTTCTCTCCTCCCTTGTCCTATAATAGTGGTAAATTTAACGATCTGCGGAGGGGTGGATATGACAATGAACGAAAGATGCCTTGCGGCACTTGGAGAGGAGCACATGTTTCTGGATTCCGGGCACCGGACCCGTTTCAAAGAACTTCTGGACTGCTTTTCCAGCCAGCCCTTTTTCACCCCGGGCTTATGCAAATGCATGTATCTGTCTGCCTGGGATGAGGGACATTTCTGTATCATGCTGGAAACCTTGAACCAGATGGCTCTTGGCGGCGAGACCGGACTGGAAGGAATGCGGTTCACCGGGGACCTGCTGGCAAATGCCCAGGAGGACGCTCAGTACTATGTTTATATGCTGGCAAATGCCTTCCTTGACGATGCGCCTTTTTCCCTGGATCCCGCTGCCCAGATCCCGGATGAGATCCGGTACATCATCGATCAGGCACTGAAAGCCGCCGCTATTATCGACCAATGTTTTGAGACTGCCGGGTAATCCCCGACAGTCTCTTCGTATCCCCTATTCTTCGATCATCATCTTGATGATCTCTTCGTTGGTCTCTTTCATTCCTTCTTTCCCCAGGCGTCCGATATTGGTGATCGTCCCTTCGATCCCTTTGGTCACGATCCCGTCTCCTGCATAGAACTGCTGCCCGTTCAGGTACATGTGATACCCCAGGATCCCTGCGTCTACCGCAGAGGCGATCTTGGCGGCGCAGGAGGCCTTTGCCCCGTCACAGACCATACCGGAGACAATAGCCAGGGCGTTGACCACCGTGTGGATCACTTCCTCATAACCACCGCCGCACAGATAGGCGATCCCTGCTCCTGCCGCAGCTCCCGCGCTGACTGCTCCGCAGTAGGCGGAAAGCCTTCCGATCCCGGTCTTCTGATGGATGGCCACCAGGTTGGACAGGGCCAGCGCGCGATACAACTGATCCTCCCCTGATTTCAGCTCTTTGGCGTATTCCAGCACCGGGAGGGAACAGGTCATGCCCTGGTTGCCGCTTCCCGCATTGATGATCACCGGAAGTTCACATCCGTTCATCCGGGCGTCGGATCCTGCCGCAGCCATGGCCTTGGCCCGGTTCTTCACATCATCCCCGTAAGCTGACAAAAGCACGCTTCCGATATTCGCTCCATAATCGCCACGCAGCCCTTCCTTTGCAATGGCCGTATTGTACTCGATCTGCCGGGATATGACCGCGCGGATATCATCAATTTCTACCGTATTGACAAAATCCCAGATGTCTTCTACATCCAGGAGGCTCCGGTCCGTAAGTCCCTCTTCCTTTTCCCCTTCTACGGGAAGATCCAGAAGCTTCTCCCCGTCCTTCTCCACCAGCACGATATTGGTGTGATAGTTGGCGATCCGCACCCGGGCATAGGAATCCCCTTTCTTCACCGTCACCAGGATATCAAAGGTGATCCCCTGATCGATATGTTCCACTGTGATCCGGGTGTTCTTCAGATACTCCGCGATGGCCCCTGTCTCTTCCTCCGACACATCTGCGATCACCTCCAGCTCCCGGGAGGCGTCTCCTGCAACGATCCCTGCGGCCGCCGCTGCCGGGATCCCCTTCAGGTGTCCGGTATTGGGAACGATCACGCTCTTCACATTCTTGATGATGCTCCCGCTTGCGCCGATCTCCACCTTATCCGGAAGACATCCAAGAGTCTCTCTCGCCTTCGCCGCCGCGTAGGCAAGGGCGATAGGCTCCGTGCAGCCCATAGCCGGGACAAGTTCCTCCTCCAGGATCTTCACATAAGCCTGGTATTTCTCATCCGTTCGTTTCATACATGTTCCCCCTTTGTTTTGTAGAAATACCTCTCTATGTCAGGCACTTTCGTGCTATGAGATTCCCTTCATGCTCAGCTGGATCCGCTTTTTCTTCAGGTCCACGCCGATCACCCGTACATCCACCACGTCCCCTACGCTGACCACTTCCAGAGGATGGCGGATGAATTTCTTGTCCGTCACTTCCGAGATGTGGACCAGTCCGTCCTGATGGACGCCGATGTCCACAAACACCCCAAAATCAATCACATTTCGCACAGTCCCCTTTAAGACCATGCCTTCCTTCAGGTCCTTCATCTCCAGCACATCGGTCCGTAAGATGGGCGCGGGCATCTCTTCTCTGGGATCCCGGCCCGGCTTCTCCAGCTCCTTGACCACATCCCGCAGAGTGATCTCTCCGATCCCCAGTTCCTCTGCCAGAGCCGGGTAATCCCGGATGGTCAGGGACAGTCCGGCAAGGTTCCCCGCGGTTACGTCTTCTGCCGTGAACCCCTGCTTCTTCAGGAGATTTTTGGCCGCTTCATAACTCTCCGGATGTACGCTGGTGCCGTCCAGGGGATCATCCCCTCCTTTAATACGCAGGAACCCGGCGCACTGCTCAAAAGCTTTGGGCCCCAGCTTCGCCACTTTCAGAAGCTGCCGGCGGCTCTGGAACCTTCCGTTTTCTTCCCGGTAGGCCACGATATTCTTCGCGATCACCGGGGTGATCCCGGACACATAGGACAGAAGCGGCGCAGAAGCAGTGTTGAGATCCACGCCCACTTTATTTACACAGTCCTCCACTACACCGGAGAGGGCTTCGCTTAATTTCTTCTGATTCATATCGTGCTGGTACTGCCCCACCCCGATGGATTTGGGATCGATCTTCACCAGCTCTGCCAGCGGGTCCTGGAGCCGCCGGGCGATGGAGGCCGCGCTGCGCTGCCCCACATCAAACTTGGGGAACTCTTCTGAAGCCAGCTTGCTGGCGGAATACACAGAAGCTCCCGCCTCGCTTACGATCACATACTGCACCTTCTGCGGGATCTCTTTCAGGAGTTCCACGATAAACTGCTCTGACTCCCGGGAGGCGGTTCCATTTCCCAGGGAGATCAGCGTGATATGATATTTCTCAATGATCTTCTTCAGAAGGTCTTTAGAGGCCTGGATCTTCTTGGGGGTTGTGGGCGCCGTGGGATAGATCACCGTGGTGCCGATCACCTTGCCGGTGGGATCCACCACCGCCAGCTTGCAGCCTGTCCGGAAGGCCGGGTCCCATCCAAGCACCGTCTGCCCCGCGATGGGCGGCTGCATCAGAAGCTGGTGCAGGTTTTTGCCGAATACCTGGATCGCCCCGTCCTCTGCCTTCTCCGTCAGCTCGCTGCGGATCTCCCGCTCGATGGCCGGCGCGATCAGCCGCTTATAACTGTCCGCCACAGCCTCTTTTAGAACCGGCTCCGTATGGGGGTTCCCCGGGCGGATCACCTGATGCTCCAGATAGGAGAGGATCTCTTCCTCCGGCGCCTGTATCTTCACCGTCAGGATTTTCTCCTTCTCACCCCGGTTGACCGCCAGGATCCGGTGCCCTGCCAGGCGGCTCACCGGCTCCTCAAAGTCATAGTACATCTCATAGACTGACTCCTGGTCCGGATCCTTTGCCTGGGAGACAAGGCTCCCCTTCTTCATCGTCACATTCCGGATGAAGCTGCGGTAGTTTGCTTTATCGGAAATGAATTCCGCGATAATATCCCTGGCTCCCGCAATAGCCTCTTCCACCGTGGCCACTCCCTTTTCTTCACTGACATACTGCTTCGCCGCCTCTTCCACCGGCTCTGCCATCTTCTGCCAGGTAATGGCCGCCGCCAGAGGCTCCAGCCCCTTTTCCTTGGCAATGGTGGCCCGGGTCCGCCGCTTGGGACGGTACGGCCGGTACAGGTCCTCTACCACCACCAGCGTCTCCGCTGCCAGGATCTGCTGCTTTAATTCCGGCGTCAGCTTCCCCTGCTCCTCGATGCTGGAGAGAACCTGCTCTTTTTTCTCCTCCAGCCCCCGCAGGTAATTTAAACGTTCATACAGTTTCCTGAGCTGTTCATCGTCCAGGGTCCCGGTGGCTTCCTTGCGGTACCTGGCGATAAAGGGGATGGTATTCCCTTCGTCGATCAGCCTGACCGCCGCATCCACCTGCCACTTCTTCACGCCCAGTTCTTCTGTGATCTTCTGATTAATGTCCATAAATTCTGCCCTCGATCCGGCCAAACGGCCGCTTCCTTTTATTCCATTTGATTATACCTGAATTTGTCCCGGCGCGCAACGAAGATCCTCAAAACGGAGTTCACTCTGTTTTCTTGAAAAACCAGGGCTTCTGTGTTATACTGAGGGCACTTCAATACAGCAAGGGAGTATCACTATGAATCGCAGAAAAGAAACCGGGGAATTATCCCGTCAGCAGCAGAAATCTCTGGAGACAAAGAACAAGATCTTCCAGGCAGCCAAACGGATCCTGCAGAAGAAAGGCTACGAAGCCCTTTCCATCAAGAACATCTGTGAGGAGGCGAAGGTCTCCAATGGAAGCTTCTACCATCATTTCAAGACAAAGGACGATCTTCTGTCCTACTATATCGAAGAACAGCCCAGCATCGACCCGGACCTTCTGGAACTTCCGGCAAATGCCAAGGAAGCTGAAGCGGCTATCGTCTATGTATACCTGAATTACGTGCACTACTGCCGGGAACTGGGCGTGGAATTCATGGCCAATTACTACACACCCAAGAATCAGTCCCTGAACCCGCTGATCCGTACCGAGCGGCCCTATCCCATCGTAACGGTCCACAACTATCTCCAGAAGTGCATCGACGCCGGGATCCTGTCCCCCCGTTTTCCTCTGGAAGATATTACCAGCGATATCCGTCTGATCGTGATCGGAAATGTATTCGAATGGTGCCTGAAGAACGGGGATGCGGATTTTGAAGGAAATATGAAACGGACACTGGAAGCCTATCTGGACGGCGTTCTGTAGAACACCTGCAGAACATTTCCCGAATCAAAAAATCCTTTAAGTCTGCACTTAAAGGATTTTCCGGAAGGAAACCGGCAGCTGCGCTGCCAAAACAATAATATCTTTTATGGTCTTATTATATACCCCTTCTCTCCATATGACCAATTGTTAATTTTAATCTATATATAGATGATATCTATAAGTAATCCAGGGAGGATGTCATGTATTCTTTTATCATCAATCCAAACGCCCGCTCCGGCAAAGGTCTTCGTGCCTGGAAGCTGATCGAACACCGGCTGGAAGAAAAGTCTGTGCCATACCAGGTCTTTTTCACCAAATATCAGGGGCATGCCACCCAGATCGCCCGGACACTCACACAGGAGAAGGATTGCCGCTCCCTCATTGTTCTGGGCGGAGACGGCACCCTCAACGAAGCCGTCAACGGCATCGCCGATCTTGCCCGGGTCACGCTGGGTTATATCCCCATCGGCTCCAGCAACGACTTCGCCCGGAGCTTAAGGCTTGAACAGGACCCGCTGAAGGCCCTGGAGAAGATCCTGACCCCTTCCGGATATATCCCGGTAAACATCGGATCTCTTAGTTGGGGACGTGGTATTTTTGAAAATACCACGTCCCAGATTGAAAATACCCTGTCCCTTTTTGAACATTCCCGCCGGTTTGTGGTAAGCGCCGGTCTTGGTTTTGACGCAGGCGTCTGCCATCAGGTGGCCGTCTCCCGGCTGAAAGTCTTCCTGAACCGGATCGGACTGGGCAAGCTCTCCTACGTCGCCGTGGCTGTGGGACTGCTTCTCTCTCTTACTCCCCGGCGCATGACACTTACTCTGGATGATCAGACCCCGCTGGAGTTCGATCGGGCTTACTTTGCCGCGGTCATGAACCATCCTTATGAGGGCGGCGGCTTCCGGTTCTGTCCAAAGGCAGATCCCGGCGATGATATCCTGGACGTTATCGTGGTTGCAGGCCTTCCCAAATGGAAGACCTTGCTCCTGCTTCCCACCGCTTTCAGGGGATTTCACGTGCATTTCAAAGGCGTCTCTACCTACCGCTGCAGAACTGTGGAGATCCATAGCGAAAAAGGGCTTCCTGTCCATACCGACGGGGAGCCGGTGGTGGCGCAGACCTGCCTGCAGGCCGGACTGGAGGATCAGAAGCTGCGGGTGATACGGACGTAATCGCCCAACAAACAGTTCAGCGCGCCATTCGCAAAATCGCCCTTACAGGGCTCTCCGCTGCTCCGCAGCTACTTTTGCTCATAACCTGGCGCTCACTATATACATATGCCGATCGCAAAACTCATGCAAGCATGGTTTCTGCTCTCGTCATATGTATATCTGAACTGTTTGTGAAAAATTATGAAGATTAAGTGAAGATTGTTGTTGATTCATTTTTTTCATGATATAATCCGTAATGAATTTAGAGATCGAGTCGTTTTAAAAACCTCAGCAAAAGGAAGTATCACTATGACAGCTAAGAAAAAGCTTACTGATCTGGCCAGAAAATACAGTCATATCTGGGTGCTCTTGTATGGATTTATCTACATGCCCTGGTTCTGCTGGCTGGAAAACCGCAGAGGAGTACGGCATTTCTTTATCCACTCTCCTCTGGATGACCAGATCCCTTTTATTGAATATTTTGTGATCCCGTACCTGCTCTGGTTTATCTTTATCGTAGCCACAGCGGCGTACTTTTTCTTTACTGACAAGAAAGGATTCTATCAGCTGGCTGCGTTCTTGTGCGCGGGCATGACCATTTTCCTGGTGGTCTGTACCCTGTTCCCCAACGCCCAGAACCTGCGGCCTGACACCTTTGTACGGGACAATGTCTGTACCGACCTTGTGCGATATATCTACCAGGCGGACACCCCCACCAACGTGCTTCCCAGTATCCACGTGTTTAACTCCCTGGGCGCGGTCATCGCCATCGCCAGGAGCGAAGCCCTGAAGAAGCACAAAGCCGTTCAGTGGGGCTCCTACATCCTGGCTGCTCTGATCATCCTGTCCACTGTATTTCTGAAGCAGCACTCAGTGACCGATGTGATCGCAGCCTTCGCCATGGCCAGTATCCTGTATCCCCTGGTCTATGTGACTCAGGAGAAGAAAGCACCCAAGCTGTCACACCAGCCGGTTTGATCTATAATATCTGAGAAGAAAAAGAAATCCGGGTTTCCAACTGCAAACCCGGATTTCTCTTTTTTATTTCTCTTTATCTTTTACTCTGCCACCTGGAGACAATTCTCTTTCACAAATGCCATCACCAGATTCTTCAGCGCCGCCTGCTTCAGCGTATCTTCGTCAAAAGCTTCCTTCATGGCGTCGGCATCCTCGTATCCATACTCCTCTGCCATGGTCTTCACCTGCTCTTCATACGCCTCGTCGGTCAGCTCGATCTTCTCTGCCTTGGCAATCGCCTCCACAGCCAGCTCATCCTTGACATTCTCTTTGGCAACTGCATCTACTTCCGTCTCAAAGTCTTCCATCGAATATCCCATCTGCTGTTCAACGAAATCTTCATATTCCATCCCATAATACTCAGCCGCGTCTTTATACTGCTGGATCAGAGAATCTGCCATCTCATCCACTTTCTCCTGAGGATACTCATTTACTTCCGTATTCTCCAGAACCGCCTGCCATGCATTCTGCTGCAGAGTGAAATCATAGTTGGTCTGAGCCTGCTCCTCCAGATCCTTTTTTACTTCTTCCTTATATTCCGCTACCGTAGTGGAATCTTCCGACAGCGTCTTCACCAGCTCATCGGTAAGCTCCGGCACCTCTTCCACAGAAATGGAATTCACGGTGATGGTAAATACTACATCCGCTCCCGCCAGGTTTTCCTGGGGATAATCTTCCGGGAACGTCCCTTCCCAGTCAAAGGTCTCGCCGATCTTATGGCCGATGATGCTGTCCTCGAATCCCTCGATAAAGGTACCGGATCCGATAGTCAGCGGATACCCTTCCGCAGATCCTCCCTCAAATGCTTCTCCGTTTATCTTGCCCAGGAAATCAATATTCACCGTATCGCCGGACTCTACCGGGCGGTCAGTGACCTCTTTGGTCTCTGCCTGGGCCTCCAGCGTAGCCTGAATGGAAGACTCCACATCCTCGTCCGTGATCTCTCCCGGCTTCGCCACCTCTGCCACTTCTACTTCTTTATAATTGCTGATCTTTATGGCATCTGTCTCCAGCCCCTTGCTGGCGGCACATCCTCCAAGGACCAGGGAAGCCGCAAGAAGTCCTGCCAGAATTACTGTTCTTTTCCTCATCTGTTGCACCTCGTTTAATTCTATTTTTCTGCATGAGCCGTATCAGCCCGGAAGACTGTGGCACACACTCTTAAGTTATATCATATTTTCGCAGGATTTGAAACCCATTTCACGGATATTTCACGCTTTCCTACAATACAGGCGAGAACAGCCGGCAAAACTGTTCTTTTCCCCGCACCAGGAGACTTCGCTGTTCATACAGCTTCCTGGTGATCAGCGTACACTTTGTCATATCATTTTCAAATGCCTCCTCCAGCCTCCTGGTGGTGGCTGCGCTGTAGATCACCGCATTCACCTCGAAATTCAGGCTGAAACTGCGGATATCCATGTTGGCGGTCCCCATACAGCTAACCAGCCCGTCTGCACAAAGACATTTGCTGTGGAGAAATCCATTGTCATAGGTATAACACCGGGCGCCTGCCTCCACCAGTTCTCCCATATAGGAGTAGGTGGCCCAGTACACAAAGGGATGATCCGGCTTGCAGGGGATCATAAGCCGCACGTCAATACCTGATTTGGCCGCGATGATAAGGGCGTCCCGGATATCATCGTCCGGGATGAAATACGGAGTCTGAATGTAAATGTTCCGCCGGGCCATATGGATCAGCCGCAGATAGTTGTCGCGGATCTCCTTGCTGCTGGAGTCCGGGCCGCTGGAGATGATCTGCACCGGATCCTTCCCTCCCCGCACATACTCCGGCAGGGCAAACAGCCGGTCTTCCAGGAACAGGTTCTCCCCGGCCGCATAGTTCCAGTCCAGAACAAAACGCACCGCCAGAGATGTGACCGCGGATCCCTCGATACAGATATGGGTGTCCCTCCAGTAACCGAACCGGCCGCTCTTTCCTAAGTACTCCCGGCCAATGTTGAATCCGCCGATGAATCCGATCCTTCCATCGATCACCACGATCTTCCGATGATTGCGGTAGTTGACCCGCAGCTGCAGATTCCCAAGCAGCGCCGGGAAGAACTCCGCTACCTTTATCCCCGCGCTTCTAAGCCGCTCCCAGTCCGAGCGGCGCATCCTGCGGCAGCCCATGCTGTCGAAAAGGACCCGCACTTCAACCCCCTGCCTTACCTTGCGCACAAGGACCTTCTCCATCTCCTGCCACAGTTCATCGTTGCGGATGATATAGTACTGCAGATGGATATAGTTCCGGGCCTCTTCCATCTCCCGCAGAAGCGCCTGAAACTTCTCCTCCCCGTCTGTGTAGATCCGGATGTCATTGTTGTCTGTCAGGACCGCCTCTCCCTCGTTCAGGTTGTAGAGGATCAGGCTCTTGAACCGCTCCTGCTCCGGATCCCGCAGCTTCAGCTTCCTGCGGTAGATAGACTCCTCCTGCCGCCGGACCGCGTATTTCAACTCTCCTTCGATCTCCTTCATCTTGAACATCCGGTCCTTGTGGAAATTCTGGCCCAGGATCAGGTACAGCACGAACCCCAGCACCGGAATAAAATACAGGAGCAGCAGCCATGCCCACACCGTGGTGGGATTCCGCCTCTGAAAGAAAACGATCAGAAGGGAAAACAGGATATTGACCGCAAGAAGGTGCTCCAGCATCCACAGATACGCCTGTCCTATCATCTCCAGCATGATACCGCCCTCCCTTTCCTTTTTATCTCTCTATTATATCTGGATTCCCCCAAAAAGTAACCCCAAAACCTCAAATCTCTTGCACTTGTCCACAAACAATGATACAATGTACTTCGTGAAAAAGAGTTATCAGGAGGTCTATCGTGAATACATTAACCATTGTTCTTCTTGTCATTTTAATTGTTTTGATCATCGCCTGCGTGGTGCTGTATTTCCTGGGCAAGCGGGCTGAGAAAAAGCAGGCCGAGCAGCAGAAGCAGCTGGACGCCGTAGCCCAGACTGTCTCCATGCTGATCATCGATAAAGGCAAACTCCGCTTAAAAGACGCAGGACTGCCGCCCATCGTTCTTGAGAAGACGCCCAAGTATCTGCGGCGCTCCAAAGTTCCGGTGGTAAAGGCCAAGGTAGGTCCCAAGGTGATGACCCTGATGTGCGACTCCCAGATCTTCCCTCTGATCCCTGTGAAGAAGGAGGTCAAGGCCACTGTCAGCGGAATCTACATCACCGGTGTCAAAGGCGTAAGAGGTCATCTGGAGACCCCGGAGAAGAAAAAGGGCTTTTTCGCCCGTCTTCGGAACCGTTAAGATCCAAAGAAAATGATACCCCTGAGAGGCAGTCCTCTCAGGGGTTTTTCTTTTGCTCTTCAAACATAGGCCAGTCGGACATGGTATATCTGCGCCGGTACTCCTTGGGCGTCATCCCGTAGGTATCCTTGAACAGCCGGTGAAAATGGCTGGAATTCTCATATCCCACCTCCACCATGATATTCTCCACCGGCTCCTTTGTCTCCGTCAGCATGTGGGCTGCCTGCAGAAGCCGCCGTTTCTGGAGATACTGGGTAAATGTATAGGGGGAATACCGCTTCATCAGACGGCTGATATAGTAATCCGGCTGCCCCCGGTCCCGGCAGAATCCGGCCAGGCTGGCCGTCCGGTACTGAGTCTCTATATAGTTCATCGCATCCAGCACCACTTCCTGCTCATAGGAAGAAGGCGCTCCCACCGTGATCTTATAAGTCCGCCCGGACAGTTCCAGAAGCAGCACTCCCATGGTAGCCTGCAGGATCTGCCGGCTGTTCCTTCGCCGGTTCAGAAGCATCCGCGTCATATTTTCCAGAAGGTTCTTGGCCTCTGGCATCTCCCCGATATGGAACTGCAGGAAATCCCCCTCCCTGGGCACATCCTCCGCGGCCCGCTGGATGAACCTCCTGAGCACCGTATCCTCCCGCAGCATGCTTAAGGGATACTGAAGAAAAGCCGGCCGGATCATAAACCGCACCGCAATATCGTGGTAGCCGGCCGCGCTGACGGAATGAGACGTCCCCTGCTGAAGGAACAAAAGCTCCCCCTCCTGCAGGGTGATCTGCGTCTCCTCGTTGATCACGTGGGTGGTGGAACCGCTGCACATATAGACCAGCTCCATGTAATTATGGGTATGCCTGGGCAGCGGTACAAATCTTGGCTGCTTCAAAAGATCGATCAGCGTCATGGGACGCATGGTGATCCCGGCGTCAACCACCGTACTCCCCTCTTCCTTCGTATAGTAGGAGAGCACCGGCCTGTTCTCTCTTAAGATCCGCTCCTCCTGCTCATTCATCTCTTCCAGGTACTCGATCAGCTTCTTATCCATCCTGCCGCGCCCTTTCTTAAGTCCATCCTAAAGCTTCGTACCTTTACTATACCATACTCCTGCAAAATCCGTTCCTTTTTTTGCCAGAAATGATCATTTTACAAAAAATGTTCCTTTTTTTACAACCTCCGTTCTAATATTTTTCGACGTTGATCAAATATAATATATCCAGTTACAAACGCAAAAGAAAGGAGAGTTTATAAATGATCAAGGTACCCGTTCATTTCCGACACAGTGACGACATCGTAGAGTTTGTGAAGATTGTAAGCCAGTACCCTTTCCATATGGACCTGGTAAGCGGCAACCATGCCGTTGACGCCAAATCCCTGATGGGCACCCTCGCCCTGGGCAGCGCTGCCGGGCTCTCTTTGATGATCCACTCCAATCCTTCTCCCTCCACAGAACAGCTCCTGTCTCAGGTGGCATGCTTTATTTAACGATTTTTAAAAGCTGCTGAAAATATCAGCAGCTTTTTTAATCTTATGATTTGATTTTCCATAAAAAAAGGATTGACAAAGCCATATGGTTAGTTTAAACTATCTATGTAAATCAGTTGAGAATGATTATTAATAGCATTTAAGGAGCCGATTTTTATGACATTAGCAGAAGCAAAAGAAGGAGAAGAATATCTTATAAAAGAGATCGCCACAGACGACGAGGAACTGGAGGCGTTCCTGTTCTCCCTGGGCTGTTACAGCGGCGAACCCATCACCGTGGTCTCCCGTCTCCCGGGCGGCTGCGTGGTTTCCATCAAGGACGGCCGGTATAATATCGATACTGATCTGGCGAAAGCTATATCAATATAAAAGACTGTGTTTTTTTACACAGAAGTTAGTTTAGGCTAATCTAAATCAAGGAGGAGATGTAAACATGAGAGTTGCTTTTGCGGGGAATCCCAACAGCGGAAAGACAACAATGTACAACGCCCTGACAGGAAGAAATGAGAAAGTTGGAAACTGGGCCGGCGTTACAGTGGAACGAAAAGAAAGCCTGATCAAAAAGGCCTATTACGGGGGAAGCGAAGAACTGGTGGCAGTGGACCTGCCGGGCGCTTATTCCATGTCCCCTTTCACCTCAGAGGAAAGTATCACCAGCAGTTATGTGAAAAATGAGCGGCCGGACGCCATCGTTAATATCGTGGACGCCACCAACTTAAGCCGCAGCCTGTTCTTCACCACCCAGCTTCTGGAGCTTGGCGTTCCGGTGGTGGTTGCGCTGAACAAAAGCGACCTTACAGAAAAGAAACAGACAAAAATCGACGAAAAACGACTTGCCGAGAAACTGGGCTGCCCTGTGATCAAGACTATCTCTACTTCTTCCGGGCATACCGGGCTAAAGGAAGTGGTAGAAGCAGCGGCCTCGTTAAAGGGCGCAGGCCAGAAAGCCCCTTATGTGCAGGCAGATATCGACCTGACGGACAAAGAAGCCGTGGAAGCGGCAGACCGGAAGCGGTTTGATTTTGTAAATGGAATTGTCAAGGAAGTAGAACAGAGAAAAGTATTTACAAAAGATAAAAATGCCCAGGATAAGATCGACAGCGTGATCACCCACAAAATCATCGGGATCCCGCTTTTTGCAGCCATTATCTTCCTGGTATTCTACATATCTCAGACCACGGTGGGAACCTGGATCGCTGACTGGCTGGTAGCCTGGATCGAAACCTTCCAGGGCTGGGTCGGCGGCCTGATGGAAAATGCCAATCCTATGCTGTACGCGCTTCTTGTGGATGGTATCATCGGAGGCGTAGGCGCGGTAGTCGGATTCCTTCCGCTGGTAATGGTTATGTATTTCCTGATCGCCCTTCTGGAAGATTGCGGATACATGGCCAGAGCTACGGTTGTACTGGATCCTATCTTTAAGAGAGTGGGACTGTCCGGGAAATCCATCATTCCCATGGTCATCGGTACAGGCTGCGCCATCCCCGGCATTATGGCCTCCCGGACGATCCGGAACGAAAGAGAGCGGCGGACCACAGCCATGCTGACGCCTTTCATGCCCTGCGGCGCCAAGATCCCGGTGATCGCATTATTTGCCGGAGCTTTCTTCGCAGACGCCTGGTGGGTATCGGCAACCATGTATCTGGTAGGTATCCTGCTGATCCTTCTGGGAGCGTTGCTGGTTAAGCGGATCACCGGCCAGAAATACCGGAAATCCTTCTTTATCATTGAGCTTCCGGAATATAAAATCCCCAGCCTGAAACGGGCATGCATCTCCATGCTGGAACGGGGCAAAGCATACATTATCAAGGCCGGAACCATCATCCTTGTGTGCAACACGGTAGTACAGATCATGCAGACCTTCAACTGGCAGTTCCAGGTGGTTGCAGAAGGCGCGGAAGACACTTCCATCCTGGCTAGCATCGCCCACCCCATTGCCATTCTGTTCATCCCGCTTGGATTTGGCGTATGGCAGCTGGCAGCCGCGGCGGTAACCGGATTTATCGCTAAAGAAAATGTAGTCGGCACACTGGCGGTTGTTTACGGCGTGACGAACCTGATTGACACAGATGAACTGGCGCTGGTGGGAAGCGGAAATGAAGTGGCAACCATCATGGGCCTGACAAAGGTAGCGGCTCTTGCCTACCTGATGTTCAACCTCTATACACCGCCCTGCTTCGCGGCGCTGGGAGCCATGAACTCCGAGATGAAGAGCGGAAAGTGGCTGTTTGGCGGGATCTGCCTGCAGCTGGGCACCGGCTATACAGTAGCCTTCCTGGTATACCAGATCGGCACACTGGCAACCACAGGATCCCTTGGAACCGGCTTTGTTCCCGGTCTCATCGCGGTGATCGTATTTGCCCTTATCATCCTGTGGCGGGTCCGCAAGTCGGATAAAGAATTTGCGGCGGAATACCGTTTACACGCGGCAGCATAAGTAGTAAGATAAGAATCAGCAGTGGACAGGGTCTTAGCGCTTTGTCCACTGTTCCCTGTCAAGAAAGGACGTTGTTTGTATGGCAGATTTGATCGTGGTCGTGATCCTGGCAGTTCTCCTGGGAAGCGCCATCTCCTATATTGTAAAAGCGAAAAAACGAGGGGTTAAATGCATCGGATGTCCCGCCGGAGGCAGTTGCCCAAGCGCTGCGAAACCGCCGAAGAAAAAACTGGAGGGTCCGGTGATCGGGAAGAAAATCCTGTCCATCGAAGGCATGCACTGCGCCCACTGCGCAGGGAACGTGACAAAGATGCTCAATCAGATCGACGGCGTCAGCGCCCGGGTAGATCTGTCAAAGAACCAGGCGGTGGTTTCCTGCGACCGGATCGTATCAGATGAGGTGCTGAAAGAAGCGGTGGAAAAGATCGGGTATCACGTGACCGGGATATCCTGAAATTCAGGTTTGTCGTGTTCTTTGTCGAGAGGCGGGGACCGGCGATTGCTCCGAGGCTAACGCTTAACCTCCGCAATCATCCGGCCCCCGCCTTATCGCCAACTGTCCCGACAAAGGC
>NZ_DBGCJQ010000044.1:0-9524 GCF_048354975.1 Massilistercora timonensis
CCTGTCTTGGGACTGGGTGTATTCTCCTCTGGAACCTCTGGTTTCTCCGGCGTATAGGAATTAATAATGTCATAGCCCTCGTAGGTGGTGGTATATCCTTCTACCGGCGTCTCTGTCACCGTATATGTGATCTCCCTGCCCTGCTGGTCATACTTGTCCAGTCCGTCAAACCGATAAGTCCATCCGTCGCTCTCATCTACCGTCTGTGTGGCTTCCAGGGTCTTGCCCGCCCACAGTTTGACTTCTATGCTGTCCGGCCGGATGCCGGCCTGATCCTCGTCGTCCTTCCAGGTCTTGGTCCCGGAAATGTTGATCCTCTCCGGTTTCTTCTCCTCATAGGCATTATCAAATACTACCGCCGCCGGTGTATCTGCCGCGATCGTTCCGGAATCGCTGCCGGAAGTGATCTGGGAAGTATAGTCCTCACTCTTTGCCTCTGTCACCGAATACTTACTTCCCTCCGGAAGCCCTGTTACCTGCAGCGTCTGCCCGTGGGACAGGCTGAAGGTTCCGCCGTTTCCAATGCTTCCCGTCCCTGCGCTGCTGCCGTCTTCATTCTGGATGATATAGCTGTAGGAATCTGGAAGCGCCTGCCCGCTGCCGTCTGTCAGGTTCAGGGTGAAATCAAATTTCTTTGTCTTGTCCGCCCCGTCCCCTGAGACCGTCTTCTTAACAGACAGTTCCCCGGTAACCGGTCCTGTGTAGGTGTTTACAACCACAACTCCCACATTATTTTTCCAGTCATACTCCACTGTATATCCGTCTGGAACATCTACTTCCTCCACCTCAACCGTCAGGTCTCTTCCCAGATGATAAGAGAAGCCAAGGCTGGATTCATTTCTATAATCCCAGGTTATATTTTCCTTCCAGGAATTAGCCTTTGACAAAACCACATTGTCTTCTTTTATTCTCGTATCAGTTTTACCGGTAGAATCTGAAAATACCATCGTCATCTTATACCGCACTGTGATAGATTCAGGTCTCTTGCTCTCATGTCCGTCATCGACCCATCTTTTTTCTATTGTCAGCCCTGTTTCATACGGGCTGCCGTAAATATTATGCGAAACGCTTCCCGCCGCCATCGCCACTGTGGCGCAGGCAAGGATCCCCAGTACCAGCACCGGCAACATGGAACCTATTTTTCTGATCTTCTCCCTTATCTTCATTTTTTCCTCCTCTTTCCTTTTTTAATTTATAATCTTTGATTTACCTCTTCTGCGATCTCGGGCATGCGACTTTCCAGGTAGGGTCCCGGGCACTGCGTCTCCTCATCAAACATCTTATGGATCGTCAGCGTCCCTTCCTCTGTCCCTGTATAGACAAGCTCCGGGATCCCGTTGCGCCGGCAGATGTCCACGCACAGATCGATCAGCGTCTCATAGGCCTGATCGCTGACGTGCCACTGGCCGCCGATCTCGTCGTTGGCCACCTCTATGGTGACCGCCTGCCCGTCATTGTCCCGGTCCGCGGATGTCCACGCCCGGTTCTTTTCTTCCACATAAAGTCCCACCCTCCCCTCACTGTCGATGGCATAATTGGCCGATGCCTCCTGGTCCTCCCGGGCAAATAGCTCCCCTGCTTCTTCCAGCGTCAGATCCGCCGCCATATGATGGATGGTGATCTTCCGGATCTTCTGCTCTCTTGGAAATGTGGCGTTGGACGTCAGATCTACATATTCGGTCAGCGGGCTGTTCCCCTGGATCACTGCCTCCTGCTCTTCTTTTGTCCCGTCAAAAGGCCGGTCAGAAACCAGGCCACAGGCAAACAAGACGGCAAAGACCAAGAAGAAAGCTTTCACCGCTGCAGGCTTTACAAGTCTCCCTTTTTTCTCCGGCATCCCCAGAAGGATCATAGCCGCAGCCGCCACTCCCATATATGCGAATCCCACATCCAGACAATAATGGATCATTAACGCCACAAGTCCCGCCTGCAGGGCGCCCGGCCGCTTCTTTCCAAGGCTCCTGACCGCAGCCGCCAAAAGCAGGATCATGGCACAAATCCCCAGTTCCGCGCCGATGTGAAGAAATACATCGTGGATATACCAGGTGTTAAAATACTTGCCGGCATCAAAAGCATTCCAAAGGTGCCACTGTCCCGGTCCCACTCCGAACACTGGATTCTCCCGGATGTAGCCAAGCCCGTTTTCCATCATCTCCAGCCGCTCGGCGAAGGTAGCGATGGAGGACGGCCGAAGGGCCACCGCAGATACCGCCACCACAACGCCAAGTCCCGAGAATACTGCCGCAGTTTTTCGCTTCTCTGCCACATTCTTCTCAAACTTCTTCCACAGCGCCGCAAGGGCAGCCATCCCGGCCAGAACAGGAATACACAGCCAGAGATTCCCGCTCCCGGCCGCCAGATAGAGAAGGATCCCGGCGCCGATCCCCGCGCTTGCCCTGGCAAGGATCTCCGGCAGAAGCCCTAAGACGTCCTTTCCCTTTCCTGACCAGCCTTCAACAAGGATCAGAACGAGGATCCCCGCCGCCATCGCCACAAAGCTTCCCATGGAAAGGGTAAGCCCAAGGGCATACAAAAGCAGCGGTTCCACATAGGCAAGAATTCCCGGGGATTTTTCATCCCGGCGCTCTCTTAAGGCAAACCAGCTAAAAACCAGGAAGATCCCCAGCACATTGGCATTTCCGAAGATCCCTCCCAGACGCTTTGTCTCCCCGTCAAACGCATTTGCGGTAAATTCGGCAATGCCGGCCGCAGCCGTCACCCCGGACCACAGAAGACAACTCCTCTTAAGAAGGATCCGCTCTCCTTCTTCCAGCGCTGCCGTCAGAAGGAAAAACACCGGGCAGATCAGCTGCATATATACATAGCCTTCAAATGGATCCCCCACCGTCTGCCAGGAGGAGATAAGACTAAACACGCTGTATCCAAGCAGTGGGATCAGGATCCACAGATCCGCCCGGATCTCCTTTTGCGAAAGTCCCAGTATACACAGCACGATCCCCGTCACGCCTGCGATCAGGGGAAGCCCTGTCCCGCAGGCCGTCAGGATGACAACAGCGAAAAAAAGTCCCGGAACCAGCGGATGTGCTGTAACAAATTGAATCATCCGATCTGTTTTTCCGATTCCTCTCCCTCCATCCGGTTCTAATCTCTACACCACATAATATTCGTTATGTGGTGTTCCCTGCCTCCTTTTCTTCCGGATCTCCATGATCCCCTTCCCCGCCATACGATCTTATCCATTTGGGAATTTTAATGAAAACGATAGAAAGAAACTTTGAACATGTTGATTTTTAAATATATGTATTGTATACTACAGAAGATAAGGGATATTTCCCCAAGTACCACATAACGAATATTATGTGGTATTTTTTTGTCATTCTTCCAGCAGATCCATTCGGTCCAGACTTCTTTTCCACTCCCAGATCCCCTCTCTTGCATAGATCCTGGTCACCTCCACGCTGCTGTGCCCCAGGATATCCGCCAGGTGGATCAGGTTTTTCGTCGCCCGGTAAAATGTCCTGGCAAAAAGATGACGGAGATTATGGGGAAATACTTTCCCGGCGTCTATCCCCGCCTTTTCGGCCAGCCTTTTCATCTCCTTCCAGATATTGGACCGATCCTTCGTCTTCCCGGAACGGGTGCAAAATACAGGGCCTGAACGGATCTTATTCTTGGCTGTATAAAGAAGCAGTCGTTTTCTTAATTTCTCCGGAAGGAGCACCACTCTTTGCTTCCCCTTGTTCCTTACTTCCACGATCCCGGTCTTTATACTGTTCACATTGAAAAATTTCAGTTCGCTCACCCGGATCCCCGTTGCGCAGATCGTTTCCATCAACATGGCCATCTGACTCTGCCCATTATCCCTGGCTACTGAAACCAGCCGCCGGAATTCTGCTTTCCCAAGCTCCTGCTTCCTCATCTGAAGGCTTCCCTCCTGGACCTTGATCCGCTTCACCCGCATCTGCCCTGCCCCCAGGAAGATCAGGAACTGATCCAGCGCCGCCAGCATTGAATTGACGCTGCGGATACTGTAATGTCCTATCAGCCACTCTTTATACTCCAGAACGTCGCTCTTTTCGATCTTCCTTTCGCCCTTAAGATAGTTCCTGAAGGTTCCCACATCCCGGAGATATTTCTTGATAGTTGCCTCTGCGTTTTCCCGCTCTTCCAGATAGCTCTCAAATGTCTTCACATCCTGTTCCCAGTTCACTTTCTTTTCATCTTTCATATCCGTGTCCTTCCTTACTGTAATTTTGAAAATAAAGCTTTCTTCCGTTTATTGTAATAAAAGTCCCTGTTTTTATACAGGACAACCCAAAACACATTTTCCCGAAAAAGAAGGTGTCACAAAATCATCTGACTTAATGATTTTGTGACACCTTCTCAAAAGAATTCTTTTTTCAACAATCTTTCAGCGTATCCAACACGTATTGGACAAGCACCGCCGTCCCAACCGCCATGCTTTTCTCTTCAAATACATTCCGCCCGCTGTGGACTCCGATCCTGGTTTCTTCTGACTCTCCCCCTGTCCCCAGGAAGAACTGGGTCCCTTTTGTCCCCTCAAGAAAAACGGCAAAATCATCTGAGCCCGGGCTTGGAAATTCCAGGAGTCTCACACTTTCCTCTCCCAGTATCTCGCCCGCTGCTTTCACGATCCCTTCCGTCACTTCCCGGTCGTTATAAACCGGCGGCATCCCACCGCGCAGCTCTATAATTCCTTCTGCCCCCATACTGGCGCACACCTGCTCTGTGATCCTGCGGATCGCCTGAAGGTTGGTTTCCCTGCACTCCGGGTGAAAGACGCGCAGCGTCCCCAGAAGTTCTACCTGGTCCGGGATCACATTGCAGGCCTTCCCGCCGTGGATACTTCCAAAGGTCAGGATCGCCGGCTTCACTGCCGGGTTCACCCTGGTGATCACCGACTGCAGTTCTGTCATAAGGAACGCCGCCGTCAGGATCGGATCTACACCCTGATATGGATGGGCGCCGTGGCAGCCCTTTCCCCGGATCAGGATCCGCAGATAATCCGCCCCTGCTTCCATGGGGCCTTCCCGCAGACTGATCATCCCCACAGGCGTCTCCGGGTGGGTATGAAGTCCCACCACAATATCATTTGCAGGAGACAGCTTCTTAAATCCCGCCTCCATCATTTCCCTGGCTCCCTGCCCGGTTTCCTCCGCAGGCTGGAACACGATCCGGACATTTCCTGCCAGTTCCTCTTTCCGTTCATTCAGGATCTTCCCGCAGTACAGAGCGATCGCCGTATGGATATCGTGGCCGCACGCGTGGCTGACCCCGTCCACCTCAGACTGAAAGGGAAGTCCTGTTTCCTCCTGGATGGGGAGCGCATCCATGTCATGTCGGATACAGATGGTTTTCCCCGGCTTTCCGCCCCGAATCAGCACACTTACCCCGGTATCTGTCTCAAGGGGCTCCGGCTGGAGCCCGAACTGCGCAAGACGCTCCTTGACAAACCGGGTAGTCTGATATTCCTGATGACTTAATTCCGGATGCTGATGCAGAAATCTGCGGTCAGCGATCATCTGCTGCTCCAGTTCCTTAATCTCCTGCAACAGATTCTCTTTTCTCATTCTTAATCTCTTCCTTCCTGAAATATTCTACCGTGCAAAACCCTGGCTTTTCTTTACATTTCAGAGACAAACCCCTCCACGCTGGAAGCTCTGGCCGCCTGTTTCAGCCATTTCTTCAAGATCTCCAAATCCGTCTCTTTTCTTATTATCTCTTCTTCCTTTTTCGGTATGGTTCCCTTATCCGCCAGCAATTCCAGTATCGCTTCAACTAACGCCACTCTTGCTTCTTCTCTTCCCTTGGTACATTCAGCCTCACCAACAGCACCGCCAGGATCTTCCCGATCAACTTCAGCACTGATTCCGGAGATTCTCTGGCAATCTCTTCCAGATACCCCTCCGGCAGTTCCTTCAATGTTCGAAAATCCGCCGCACTCTGAAGTTTATCCACCAGCATGACTAAAGAAAGCTCGTCCTTCTTCCCGATCAGCTCCTCATTACTATAACGGGACAATGGGACCACCAGATAACGAAATGAGGGAATATATTCTCCCAGCGTCTCGTTCAGATATACCCGCTCCTGGAAATTTACTGCCGCTGTCCACATCCCGGGACCATCATAGAATACAATGGGCAGAATCATATCGTGATCCACCCGGGACTGATGTTCAATGAGCGTGATCACAAATAAGGTATCTGCCCCTTCCTTTCCCTTTAGATGGATCTTCTTCACCGAGTCTGACTCCCGGCTCTCCTGCCACAACCACAGGAACCTCTCCGAAATATCCTCAATATCTTCTGGCTGAACATCCTTCAGTAATTCTACATCCACATAGTCTCTCAGGAACTGAGCGCAAAGGATATGGTTATCAAAGATCAATTTGGCACTGCTGTCTTTAGGTGATGTGTTCCCAATGGAATTAGTTCTCTGTTTTTCGTCTTTCATACGCTTCTCCTTTCCTCTGGCGGAAACGCATAAAAGACAGGTTTTTCTTTATTTTACCAAGGCTCTGGCAGAAAGACAACGACAGATCACTAAAACTCTTACGCATTTCCTGTTTTCATTTGTAACTGAACTGTAAAAGAAACTTTGACCGACTGGCCGGAATTCTTGAAGGGAAAGTGAACCTTTCCCACGGGACAGGAAGAATTTGGAAATACCTGTCTGTCCCGACAAAGGCCTGCTAAGCGTTACTCGGCCTGCGGCCGGAAAGAAAGTGGGCAGAGCTTCGTGGATGTCCTGACAGAATCAGAACGTACAGAAAACGGAGTCAGTCCCTGCAGCGAATCCGTATTGGAGCGTTAGAATCCGTTACAGAAAAACACAGAAGATTTCATGGAAAGATTTGACTTCCAGTCAAATCTGAAAAGAGCCTGAGCAGGGAAATCATCAGATTTCTCTGCGAATTGCTCTAGTCATGAAATCTTCTGTGTTTTGATGTTAAGGATTCTTCACGAACAGTTTCGGATTCGCTGCAGGGTCTGACTCCGTTTTCGCGCGTCTGATCACTGTCATATCATCCCTACAAACCTATATTTTCCTAGACAAAATCTTACAAATACTATATACTGGTTAAGCATTTATGTTATCTAAGTTAAGAGAAAGTGAGGAATTTGTTTTGTTCGCAGAAATCATCAGCACCATCAGCAATCTTCTGTACAGCTACATTCTGATCGTTCTTCTGCTGGGCGCCGGCATTTATTTCTCCATCCGGACCCGCTTTGTCCAGTTCCGCATGTTTGTGGAGTCCCTGCGGGTAGTCGCGCAGCCAGGCAATGACAAGAACGGTCTTTCATCCTTCCAGGCTCTCATGGTATCCACGGCCTCCCGTGTGGGAACCGGAAATATCGCCGGTATCTCCACTGCCATCTGCCTGGGCGGCGCAGGCGCTGTATTCTGGATGTGGCTGACCGCCATCCTTGGAAGCGCCTCTGCTTTCATCGAGAGCACCCTGGCCCAGATCTACAAACACCGGGCAGAGGACGGCAGCTCCTACGGCGGCCCTGCCTACTATATCCAGGCGGCGCTTAAGAAGCACTGGATCGGCGTTCTGTTCGCAGTCACCCTGATCTGCACCTACATGGGTGGATTCAACCTGGTGGCCTCCTTCAACATCGCCGACTCCTTCCGGGCTTACAGCTTCTTTGATCCCAAGATGACTCCCCTGCTTGTGGGCGTGATCCTGGCTCTGATCTTCGCAGTCTCCATCTTCGGCGGCAGCAAGCAGATCTCCCGGATCACAGGCGTCCTGGTTCCCTTGATGGGGATCTTCTACCTGGCGGTAGCTCTTTTCATCGTAGTTACCCACTACCAGCTGATCCCTGGCATGTTTGCGGATATTTTCAGCAACGCCTTTGATTTCCAGGCTATATTCGGCGGATTCGCAGGGTCCTGTATCATGAACGGTATCAAACGGGGACTGTTCTCCAATGAGGCCGGTGTGGGTTCCGCCCCCAACGCGGCTGCAAGCGCGGCGGTCTCTCATCCGGTGAAACAGGGACTGGTCCAGATGCTGTCTGTATTCATCGACACCATCCTGATCTGTTCTGCCACCGCTTTCATGCTGCTTTGCTCCGGCACCGCTCCTTCTGTAGAGCAGGCGGGAATGCCCTGGGTACAGGCTGCCGCCTCCAGTTCTCTGGGCGGATTTGGAACCATCTTCATCACCATCGCGCTGTGCCTGTTTGCCTTCACCACATTGATCGGCAACTTCTACTATGCGGAGATGGGCCTGCAGTTCCTCTGCGGCCGGAAACCCGGCAAAGTCCTTCTCAACATCTTCCGTATCGTGGCCGCCCTTGTGGTACTGGTAGGCGCCACCATGGAGTTCGGCCTGGTGTGGAATATGGCCGACGTCCTGATGGGTCTCATGGCTCTCATCAACCTTCCGGTGATCCTGATCCTGGGAGGACCTGCCATCCGGGCCATGCAGGACTATATGAAGCAGAAAAAAGAAGGCAAGGATCCGGAGTTCAAGGCTGCGGATATCCAGCTGAAAGATAAGACCGACTTCTGGAATTAATCTTCATCCATTTCTTCCATCATGCGCAGGCCGGCCGTTTCCGTTACCGGGAGGGAAAATACAACCGTCCCGGCTTTGGAATCCGTTCCGGCCTGTTCCATGATGGCTCGCATGATCGCGTTTTTCCGCGCGGCTTTCACCACGATAAATACCATTTCTTTTTCTTCCGCAAGGCTGATCCCCAGGAACCGTTCCGCGTGTTCTGCTCCTGTTCCCTTGGCATGGAGGACCGTGCCTCCCGGAGCATGGGCGCTTCTGGCCGCATCCATGATTACCTCTGTGTATCCGGAATTGGCGATCGCCACCAGCAATTCATATTCTGTATTCTGCAATGTGCTCTCCTCCTCAATCTCAATCTTCTGACCCACCGTAAGATACTGCAGGACCTTCTTGCCTCCTACGCTGCTCAGCGGGATCAGAAAGGCGATCCCCCGTCCCGGAATGTCAATCCGCATCCGGGCGTACAGAGCCTTCTTCAGTTCCTGCCAGGTATCCCGGGTGATCACTGCGAAGTAAACCGCTTTCTCTGTATCCTCCATGCCCAGGTAATCCAGGAGCGCGCTTCCCGCAGTTCCTCTTCCCAGGGCAGCGAACGTCACCTCGATATGATATTCCCGGAAGAAATGAAGGAACCGTTCCCGCATTCCCCGGTTAGTGATCAGTCCCAGCATATAGATATGGTTCATACTCTTCCTCCTACAATTCTATGATATCGTCCTCTCCCCAGGTATCCAGATAGGGAACGGCAGCCGCCTCCCTGCTCTTTGCACGGGCGAACCGGTACTGATAGATCACTCCCATGACCTGAAGGGTGATCAGCGGCGTCATGGCCACCATGGCCACCACGCCAAAGGCGTCCCGCACAATATTGCCGCCCACCGCCTGGCAGGCCCCCATGGCAAAGGGAAGGAGAAATGTAGCCGTCATAGGACCTGAGGCAACCCCGCCGGAGTCAAAGGCTATGGCGGTAAAGATCTTCGGCACAAAGAAGGACAGCCCCAGCGCCAGGATA
>NZ_DBGCJQ010000045.1:0-17961 GCF_048354975.1 Massilistercora timonensis
AGGCAGAAGAATATATGAAGAAATATTGGTAAATTCAGGTTTGTCGCGCTGATTCTGTGAATTAAAAATGTTCAGGGAAGCGCATACAGCCTGCTGATAGAAACCAGAAAGGTTCGCAAAGAATCCTTAACATCAAAACACCTGCGATTTCATGGCCAGAGCAATTCGCAAGGAAATCTGATGATTTCCCTGCTCAGGCTCTTTTCAGATTTGACTGGAAGTCAAATCTTCGCATAAAATCGCAGGTGTTTTTCTGTAATGGATTCTAATGCTTCCATATGGTTTCTATCAGCAGGCTGTATGCGCTTCCCTGTTCCGTATTCTTCCGCAGAATCATCTTGACAAGTCAGGCCTTTGTCGGGACAGTTGGCGATAAGGCGGGGGGCGGATGATTGCGGAGGTTAAGCGTTAGCCTCGGAGCAATCGCCGGTCCCCGCCTCTCGACAAAGAGCGCGATAACCTGCATTTATTTGATATGCCGCTTCAGTGCCTCAAAGCTTTCTGTACTGATCACATGCTCGATACGGCATGCATCGCTGGCGGCTGTTTCCGGCGACACGCCAAGGCGGACCAGCCAGGAGGACAGAAGTTCATGCCGTTCATAGATGCGCTCGGCGATCTTCCGGCCGGCATCGGTCAGCGTGATAGACCCTTCCGGGGAGACCTGGATGCAGCCGTTCTCCCGGAGCTTTTTCATGGCGACGCTGACACTGGGTTTTTTGAAATCCAGTTCTGTCGCGATATCTACTGAGCGGACCACGGGCTGGCGTTTGCTCAGGATCAGGATTGTCTCTAAATAGTTTTCTGAAGATTCTCCGATTGACATATTAATCACCTCATTTGCAGTTTAGTATAACATATTGGCAGTCAGAATGAAAGAAAAGGCTTGCTTTTTCGCTGATTCTGTGATACACTGGACGGGCGAATGGAAGCAGGTCTTTTTTTTATGCCTAAAATTAAACTTTAGAAAGTAAAGCGAGGTGGAAGTTGTGCGTACAAGAATTACATTGGAATGTACCGAATGCAAGCAGCGTAACTACAATATGACGAAGGATAAGAAAGCACATCCTGAGCGTATGGAGACAAAGAAGTACTGCAGATTCTGCAAATCACACACGCTGCACAAAGAAACCAAATAGCCGTCAGGTAAAGGAGTGTATGACATGAGTGAAAAGACTCAGAAGAAGAGCTGGTTCAAAGGACTCAGTCAGGAGTTCAAGAAGATCATTTGGCCAGACAAGATGACACTTGCAAAGCAGACGGCAGCCGTGGTCTCTATATCTGTTGCTCTGGGAGCGATCATAGCAGTGCTTGATTTCGTGCTCCAGCACGGCATTGAGATCCTGGTAAATCTGGGCTAATGTGCGGGGAAAGGTGAGATTATGTCAGAGGCAAAATGGTACGTAGTCCATACCTATTCCGGGTATGAGAACAAAGTAAAGGCCAACATTGACAAAACCATCGAGAACAGACACCTGGAGGATCAGATCCTTGAAGTGCGGGTTCCCATGCAGGACGTGATCGAGATGAAGAACGGCGTGCAGAAGGCGACCCAGAAGAAGATGTTTCCAGGCTATGTACTCATCAATATGGTGATGAACGACGACACCTGGTATGTGGTGCGCAACACCAGAGGTGTGACAGGGTTCGTGGGACCCGGATCCAAACCGGTTCCGCTGACGGCGGCAGAGATGGCTCCGCTGGGGATCCGTCAGGAGAACATTGTCGTAGATTTCGAGGTGGGAGATACCATTCAGGTGGTATCCGGAGCGTGGGCGGACACCGTAGGCGTGGTACAGTCCATGAATCCACAGAAGCAGAGCCTGACCATCAATGTTGAGCTCTTTGGCCGCGAGACACCGGTTGAGATCGGTTTTGCGGAAGTCAAGAAAATGTAACAATCAAAATCAGTGGGAGGGATGAAAGTCCCGGAAGTACCACAAGGAGGTAATGAAAATGGCAAAAAAAGTAGAAGGTTATATTAAATTGCAGATTCCTGCCGGAAAAGCGACTCCGGCTCCCCCGGTTGGCCCTGCGCTTGGTCAGCACGGTGTGAACATCGTTGAATTTACCAAACAGTTCAACGCAAAGACCGCAGATCAGGGAGACATGATCATTCCTGTAGTCATCACTGTTTACAACGACAGAAGCTTCAGTTTCATCACAAAGACTCCGCCGGCAGCGGTTCTTATCAAGAAAGCCTGCAAGATCAAATCCGGTTCAGGCGTTCCGAATAAGAATAAAGTAGCTACCATCACCAAGGCTCAGGTTCAGGAGATCGCCGAGCTGAAGATGCCGGACCTGAACGCAGCGACAGTAGAGGCGGCTATGAGCATGATCGCCGGAACCTGCCGCAGCATGGGCGTAACTGTAGTTGACTAATGGAAATTAAGTGGGAGGGTTATCCCGACAATACCACAAGGAGGTTTATTTAGATGAAAAGAGGAAAGAAATATGTAGAGGCTGCAAAGGCAATCGACAGAGGAACACTCTATGATGTTGCGGACGCAGTTTCATTGGTAAAGAAGACCGCAGTAGCAAAATTCGACGAGACCATCGAGGCTCATATCAGAACCGGATGTGACGGACGTCACGCAGATCAGCAGATCCGTGGTGCCGTTGTACTTCCTCACGGAACCGGTAAGAAAGTACGTATCCTGGTATTTGCAAAGGACGCCAAGGCTGATGAGGCACAGGCAGCAGGCGCAGATTACGTTGGCGGCGAGGAGCTGATCCCGAAGATCCAGAACGAGAACTGGTTCGAGTTCGACGTAGTTGTTGCAACACCGGATATGATGGGCGTTGTAGGACGTCTCGGACGTGTTCTTGGTCCTAAGGGACTTATGCCAAACCCGAAGGCTGGAACTGTAACGATGGATGTTACCAAAGCGGTTCAGGATATCAAGGCTGGTAAGATTGAGTACCGTCTTGACAAGACCAATATTATCCATGTGCCAGTAGGAAAAGCTTCTTTCACTGAGGAGCAGCTTGCAGACAACTTCCAGACGCTGATCGATGCCATCGTAAAAGCAAGACCGGCGGCAGTAAAAGGTCAGTTCTTAAAGAGCGTGACCCTTACTTCCACCATGGGACCTGGCGTGAAAGTCAATCCTATGAAACTGGTTTAAGCTTTTGATTGACATCAAAAATATATCATGCTATAATAGCACACGATGACTGCCGAAGACAGCAGGTGCGTAAGCGTAAGTAGTAAGATACGCCTGCCGAGGAAAGTTAGATTTGTGAGATTCATGAATTTACAATGCCTCTGTGTCTTTGGACGCAGAGGCGTTTTTTTGGCAGCATACGAAAAATCTATAAGGAGGTATACCATTCGTGGCAAAAGTTGAATTAAAACAGCCGATCGTGCAAGCCATCGCAGATGATGTAAAAGACGCGGCAAGTGTTGTTCTGGTAGACTACCGTGGACTTACGGTTGCCCAGGATACAGAGCTTCGTAAACAGCTCAGAGAAGCAGGCATCATTTACAAGGTTTGCAAGAACACAATGATGAAAAGAGCTTTTGAGGGAACCGATTTCGCGGCTCTGGACGAACATCTGGAAGGACCCAGCGCCCTTGCGATCTCCAAAGACGACGCGACAGCTCCCGCAAGAATCCTGTGCAAGTTCGCGAAGGATGCGAAAGCTCTGGAACTGAAAGCTGGTGTGGTTGAGGGAACTCTTTACGATGTGAACGGACTGACAGAACTGTCCAAGATCCCGTCAAGAGAAGAACTGCTGTCCAAGCTGCTTGGAAGCCTGCAGTCACCGATCACCAACCTGGCACGCGTTCTGAATCAGATCGCGGAAAATGGCGGTGCAGAGGCAGCGCCCGCGGCAGAGGAAGCTCCCGCTGCAGAGGAAGCTCCGGCAGAGGAGGCTCCCGCAGCTGAAGAAGCTCCGGCAGAGGCCGAGTAAGATCAGGCATAGCGAAGGTTGAACTTAGCGAAAAGAACTACCTTGACTATGATTAAAAAAGTAAAAAACGAAAATTAAAAAATGGAGGAAAAGTAAAATGGCAAAAATGACAACTGCTGAATTTATTGATGCGATCAAAGAATTATCAGTACTGGAACTGAACGAGCTGGTAAAAGCTTGTGAAGAAGAGTTCGGCGTTTCTGCGGCAGCAGGCGTTGTAGTTGCAGCAGCAGCCGGAGACGGCGCAGCAGCAGCTGAGGAGAAGGACGAGTTTGATGTAGAGCTGGTAGCAGCTGGTGCTTCCAAGGTTAAGGTTATCAAGGTTGTTCGTGAGATCACCGGACTTGGCCTGAAAGAGGCAAAAGAGCTGGTTGATAACGCTCCGAAGGTAGTAAAAGAGGGCGCTTCCAAGGCTGAGGCTGAAGAGATCAAAGCGAAACTGGAAGGCGAAGGCGCTGAGGTTAACCTGAAATAATCCTGCGGATCTTTGTGAAAATGAAGGGAGCCATCGTAAAATAGATGAGGGATCATCTATCTTGCGATGGCTCCCTTTTCTGTTTTCGCGTTCAGCAGGATGGAGACTTTGAAGACCTGGTCTTGATATTCAAATTTGTGGACGCCGTTATAGGATTCTGTAAGCTGAATGACGGATGAGATGCCGATTCCCTTTCGTCTGGCGGCCTTGGTAGAAAGAAAGGCGTTGCCGGACCTGTGAATGGTCCCTTCGAAACTATTTTCAATGACAAGGACCAGGATGGTGCTGCTGGTCATGGAAAAAGAGAGGCGTATGAATTTCTCGGGAGAATGCATACGCGCGCATGCTTCCACCGCGTTTTCCAGCAGATTTCCCAGAATTACGCACAAGTCTGTGCTTGGAAAGGGTAATTGTTCGGGAAGCGAGACGGTAAATGAAGTATCGATATGAGCTTCTTTGGCGTTTTCGTGATAATGGCAGAGAAGCGCGTTAAGGGCCGGATCTTTACAGAAGACCGACTGGGTTTCTGGAATATGAGCGGTGTAATCTTTTAGATATTTCTCCAGCTGAGTCCAGTCTCTTGCCTGAAGGAATCCGTTCAGAGCAAGGATGTGGTGATGAAGATCGTGCCGCGCCCGTCTGGTCTCCTCAATGTGAGACTGAAGGAGTTCCGCGTGTTTGGCTTGGGCGTTGAGCAGTGTTTCGGAAAGGTGGAGCCGCTCCTGGAGGTTGGCGTTTTCGCTGACCGAAATGATCATGCGGAGAAAAATGATATAGGACGAGAAGCACATCAAAAGCCACAGAGGTGGAATGAAATAAAATTCTGAATAGTCCCCAAGATCTCGGAAGAAATCGGGAGATATGGTCAACGTGTAGATCAGATTTTGGGATACGGGGATCACCCACATATATTTCCATGGCGGAAGTGTATAAGAATAATCCAGGGCAGGGCGCATCAGCTTCTTAAAAAAGAGATACATAAGAGGAAAGGCCAGCAGCGTGACTAGGATGATGAGCAGAGCGCCGATTATGGAATTAAATCCTGGAAGAGTGCCTGTAAACAGAAAGTGGATATAGGATACAGTCAGGATTACGCCCTCGGAGTAAGATTTGACCACAGATATGATAAAAAGACTGTGGACAAAGTGATAACTGACAACAATCGTAAAAATGCATACCGCAGATACAATACCCGCAAGTCCGAGAAAAGAGCGGGCCAGTGAGGACCAGTAGAACGAAAAATAAAGGCGGGACGCAATGAAAGTGACCGCCAGGAAAAGCAGGACCCCAGTCACCACTCTTCTAAGAGAAGGAAGTCGGAACTGATCCTTGAAGGAAAGGATGAGCAGGGCGAAACAAGGAGCGATGTAAAAAAAAGTAGATAAGAGAAATGCCGGCTCCATTAGTGAATCCCTCCATTTACATAGTCAAAGAGATAGTCAGCATAGGCTTGTGTCACTTCGTTTTTCCGCGCTTTGGAAATAGGGACTCTTTCCCGGTTTTTCATGAGGAAGTCCCGGTCTTCCAGAGATTCAATGTGATCCATATTGACCAGGCAATTCCGGTAACACCACAAAAACTGGGGATAGGATTCCAGCATGGGCGCGAAATCGGCAAAAGACATATAGGAACGTACTACGCAGGAAGTGGTATGGATCTGAATATAGTGATTGGAATAATCTGTATATACAATATCATCAATCAGGATTCGGGTCTGATACCGTCCTTCCTTGACCTCGATGTAGTGGATGAATTTCTCGGCGGTTTCTTCAAAACGCTTCATCGCGTCCGCGAGCTCATCGTAAGTATAGGGTTTTACCAGGTAATCCAGAGCGCGCACGCGGAATGCTTCCAAGGCGTGTTCCTTGCTGGCGGTGGTGAAGATAACCTGGCATCTGGGAAACGTTCTGCGGACCTGCTGGGCAAGTCGGATGCCTGTTTCGTTCTGCATATAAATATCCAGGAAGACAAGAGAATATTCTGTTTGGTCCAGGGATTGAAGAAAAGCGGATTCACTTGTGAATCGATGGACCTGTATGTGCACCTTGTGCTCCTGACAATAATTTTTAAGATATTCTTCAAGAACCTGTATATCTTTGATTAAGTCGTCTACGATCGCGGCTGTCATAAAATACCCCCAAATATTAGCATCAAGAATGAAATGTGTCGGAAAGACACATTTCATTCTTATATTAACATATTATAGTTTTCGACAAAAACTTACAACCAGTAAAAAAGTGTCAATAACAGTAAAAGGGTTTCCGGGACGGGAAGAATCGTGTATAAAGGTACTTGTGCAAATTGCGAAGGAGGGAATAAAAGATGAAAAAATATGTTGCGGAATTTATCGGAACACTGGTATTGACATTATTCGGCTGCGGATCGGCGGCAATCTCTGGAGGGATTGACGGAGCACTTGGAATCTTCGGGATTGCGATGGCATTCGGCCTTTCCATCGTTGCCATGGCCTATGTGATCGGAGATGTTTCTGGCTGCCATATTAACCCGGCAGTATCTTTGGGAGTATTTTTGAATAAAGGAATGACTGCGAAGGATTTCGTGGGTTATGTGATCGCTCAGTTCCTGGGCGGCATCGCGGGAGCTGGCATCCTGTACGGGATCATCACCTGCACAGGCCTTGGAGCAGTAGCTGAGGTGGGCCTTGGACAGAACGGTTATGACGAGGTTTCCTATGTGGGCCTTAATATGGCTGGAGCTCTGCTGGTAGAGATCATCCTGACCTTCGTGTTTGTATTCACCATTCTGGGCGTGACTGCCAAGGCTAAGACCGGAACGGTTGCCGGCCTGGTGATCGGTCTGACCCTGACCTTTGTACACATCCTTGGTATCCCGCTTACCGGAACTTCTGTTAACCCGGCAAGAAGCTTTGGCCCGGCTCTTCTGGTAGGCAATGGAACCGCGCTTTCCCAGGTATGGGTATTCATCGTAGGACCGCTGGTAGGAGCTGCGATCGCCGCAGTGATCTACGGCCTGCTGTGCAAGGAGAAGGAAGAGGCTTCTGAGGAGAAGTAAGAATTTAGAAATGCAAAAAGAAGAGGGACTGGCTCTAAGCCAGTCCCTTCTTATTATTGCTGTTTCCGTCGCTGATCCCTGGCGGCGCGCCAGCCTGCTGTCAGGCCAAACAGGATCCCGCCCAGACCGATCACGGCGAACAGGATAGAAGAAACGATCATGATGGTCTGTTCGCTTCCGGTTGTCCTGGAGATCTCGTGGAACATCTGATAAGACAGATAGGCCAGATAGAATCCGGCCATGGTATAGATGGCCGGCCGGGCCTTGTTCTTCCATTCCGGCTCCTTGTTTGTAACGGGAGCGTCTGTTTCTTTTGATTCCTGTTGCTGCAGATTCTTTTCTTCCATCTTCTCGTTCCTCCTTCCGGGATCTTTGCTTATTTGCGGACAAGATATTTTCTCATATCGATGGCACATGCTACCAGGATGATGAGACCCTTGATCACGTACTGCAGGCTCTGGTTGATAGCCAGGAACTGCAGGGCTACGAAGATGATCCTCAGGATGAATACACCAAGGACTACGCCGCGGATCTTACCAGTACCACCGACGAAGGATACACCACCGATTACACAGGCGGCGATGGCGTCACATTCGTAGTTCAGACCGGTTCCGGCCTGGTTGGAGCCGATACGGGCGGACTCGATGAATCCGGTGATGGCGTACATGGCGCCTGCCAGGGTATGTACCAGGATGATGGTCTTGGCAACGTTTACACCAGATACGTTGGCGGCCTCCGGGTTAGAACCTACGGCGAACATGTTCTTGCCGAAAGAGGTCTTGTTCCAGATGAACCACATCAGAGCGATGATGAAGCAGGCGTACCATACATAGTTGGGAATGGGAACGCCGCCGATCTTCAGGATACTTCCGGTAACGAAGTCCTTGAAGGACTGGTCCAGTCCGGAGAGGGGCTGCCCGTTGTTGCCGTTGATCATGATGTACATCAGCAGGATACCGTATACGATCAGCTGGGTCGCCAGGGTTACGATGAAGGGGTGCAGGTTAAACCGGGCTACGAAGAAACCGTTTACCAGTCCTACCAGGGCTCCTACAGCCACAACGATCAGGATTACCAGCGGGATAGGAACTACGCCCAGGTCCGGGAAGATCTTGGTGGGGTAGTCTACCGCCTGCAGAAGGGAGGCGGAGATACACGCCGTAAGACCTACCACACGGCCGGCGGAAAGGTCCGTACCGGTAAGTACGATGGTTCCCGCGATACCTACCGCGATAGGAATGTTGGCCGCGGACAGGGCGATGATATTTACGATAGATGATGTAGTTACAAAGTTCGGATTCTGGATCGCGGTGTAGATGATCGCCGCGATGATCAGCACGTACAGTGCGTTATTCAGGGAAAATTCTTTCCAAAATGTCTTTTTATCTCTGGCGTCCAGCGCCTGAAAGGCAGCGTAACGCTTCTTAAGATTGTCGATTGTCTTCATTTCAAAAACCGGCCTCCTCTATACATATTTTGCGGCAAGTGCCATGATCTCTTCCTGTGTGGTCTCCCCGGCGCCTACTTCTCCGGCCAGGCGTCCGCCTGACATAACCAGGATCCGGTCACAGATCCCGAGAAGCTCAGGCATTTCCGAGGACACTACGATTACCACTTTATCACGGTTTGCAAGGTCCAGGATCAGCTGATAGATCTCGTATTTCGCGCCTACGTCGATCCCTCGGGTGGGTTCGTCCAGAAGCAGGACTTCCGGATCTGTCAGAAGCCACCGGCCCAGGATAACCTTCTGCTGGTTACCGCCGGACAGCGCCCGGATCTTGGTCTCCTGAGTAGGAGTCTTGGTATGCATGGCGTCGATGGACCACTGCGTGTCAGCTTTCATGGACTTTTCGCTGAGATAAAATCCAGCTTTCTTGTGTTTCTTAAGACTGGAGATTACCGTGTTCTCACGGATGTTCAGGATTCCGAAGATACCGGTTGCCCGCCGCTCCTCTGTAAGGAGTGCGAATCCGTTTTTGATGGATTCCCGGGCGTTGCGGTTCTTCACAACCTTGCCGTCCAGTTTGATCACGCCGTCCCTGCGGGTGGCGATTCCAAAGATGTTCTCCAGGGTCTCGGTACGTCCGCTGCCGTCCAGTCCGGCGATCCCCAGGATTTCGCCTTTTCTGGCAGTGAAGGACACGTCTTTGAGAAGAGAGTACTGAGCAGTCAGGTGCTCTACTTCCAGGGCGATTTCGCCGGGCTTGTTGGTCTTTGGCGGGAACTGGTTGGTCAGTTCTCGTCCTACCATCAGACGGATGATGTCGTCCATGGAAAGTTCGTCAGCCGGCTTCGTGGTTACCCAGGTTCCGTCCCGCATGATGGTGATTTCGTCGGAGATCCGCTTGATCTCCGCCATCTTGTGGGAGATATAGATGATACCTACGCCTCTGTCCCGGAGCATGTTGATGATCCGGAAGAGATGCTCTACTTCTTCTTCTGTAAGGGAAGAGGTAGGCTCGTCAAATACGATGACTTTTGACTGGAAGGAAACTGCCTTGGCAATTTCCACCATCTGCCGCTGGGAGACCGGCATGGTGCTCATGATCCGTTTGGGATCCACATCGATCTCCAGTTCTTTGAATACATCCAGTGTATCCTGATAGATTTTTTTCTCGTTTACCATGAGGCCGCCGATCTTCGGATAACGGCCAAGCCATATGTTGTCCATAACGTTGCGCTTCAGGGCCTGGTTCAGTTCCTGATGGACCATGGCTACGCCGCTTTCCAGCGCCTCCTTGGAGTTTTTGAAGGAGACTTCCTTCCCCTCCAGTTCAATCGTTCCGCTGTCTTTACTGTACATACCGAACAGACACTTCATCAGTGTGGACTTGCCGGCTCCGTTCTCCCCCATCAAGGCGTGTACCGTCCCCCTTTTCAGGGTCAGCGAGACGTTGTCCAAAGCTTTTACGCCTGGGAATTCTTTGCTGATATTTTTCATCTGCAGAAGAACTTCCTGTCCCATGATCATTCCTCCATTCTTTTGACTTGAAAGAAAGCAGCCACCTTTATGTGGCGGCCGCTTTCTCTATTTTTGGCATGCAAAAGTATGCTGTTTTATTCCTCTCCGGTGTAGATTCCGTATGGGATAAAGATCTTGTTAGGAACGTTCTCAGAGATGTTGTAATCGTCTGTTCCGTCCATAAGATCCTTGCCGTCGCCTACGTTCTGTGCCAGGTCAGCGATGCAGGCAGCCATTCCTTCTGCGTCCTGCTTGATGGTTCCTACCATCTTGCCGTCAGCGATCAGCTTCTTGGCAGCGTCTGTAGCGTCAACACCGAATACCGGGATCATCTTGTCGTCGCCGGTGTTGTAGCCCTTGTCGTTCAGAGCGGCGATCGCGCCCTCAGCCATACCGTCGTTGTTGCAGATGATCAGCTCGATCATGTTGTTGTTGCCTTCATTGTACTGAGACAGGTTGGTGGTCATGTAGTTGTTGGCAGCAGTTGCGCTCCATGCTCCATCCTGGTCAACCTGATATTTGTCCGGGTTGGCGGGATCGAAGAAGGACAGCGCCGGTTTGCCGGCCTCTTCCAGGATCTTGTCCGCATCTTCTACAGCGAACTGGGTACGGTAGATTGCTTCTGCGTTTCCAAGCTGTCCCATGAACATTGCGTAGGAGATGGTTCCATCGCCGTTCAGGTCAACTTTGTCGTAGTTCTCTACCAGGTAGTTTCCGATCATCTCGCCCTGCATATGTCCGGCTTCCGGAGCGTCGGTTCCTACAAAGGCACATTTCTCATAAGATCCAAGGATGGTTCCCTCTTCGCTCTTCTCGTCCTCAACAGCACGGTTGAAGAAGATTACCGGGATGTCGGCAGCTTTTGCCTTGTCGATGATCTGAGTAGAAGCATCGTTGGAACCAGAAGTAACGATATTTACGATCAGAAGGTTAGCGCCGGTCTGAATGGCGGTATCGATCTGCTCGTTCTGTGTGGTCTGGTTGTTGTTCGCGTCATAATCCTGATAGGTAACACCCATCTCGTCCAGCTGTGCGTCAAGAGCAGTACGAACGGAAGCGATGTAGGTGTCTGCGTAAGTATAATAGAAGACGCCGATGTTCAGGTCGGATTTTGCTCCGCCGTCTCCGCCTTCGCTGCTGTCAGATCCGCCGCCGCAGCCGACAGCCATTGCCGCTACCATTGCTACGCAAAGGAGCATTGCCATGATTCTCTTTCATAAAAATATACCCTCCTTTTTGGTACTTAAAATGTTTAAGGAGAGTATATCTTGTTCGCTGTTCAATTGACATGGGATAAACTCCCAAAAAGGTTCGAAATCCTACTTGATCTCATCGAAGGAGAAAAGGATGCGCTGAGATTCTTCGGTATACATGTTTTCTCTGGTCACCAGCATGGTGGAGGTATCGATCTCCGGGGAGGGGAGCTTCTGCCCGTTCAGAAGCCGGTAGGCGGTCTCCACGCCCAGATAGCCGATGGCGTAGGGGTTCTGGACCACCAGGGCGTCTACTTCGCCGGTCTCCAGCATGTCCACGGAGACCACGTTGCTGTCGAAGGCTACCAGGCGGATGCGGCTGGCGGCCCCGGCTTCCCGGATGGCGTATCCCACGCCCAGGGTAGTCCATTCGTTAAAGGTGGTCAGTACGTTGATCTCCGGATGGTCTTCCAGCATCTGTAAGGTTGCTTCTTTGGCGGCGGAGATGGTGGAGTTGGAATTGACAGAGTCCACAAGGGTTACCCGGTCGTCCCGGAGGATGGTATCCCGGAACCCTTTCTCCCGGCTCTGCCCGTTCTCGGTGGTGGCGTCAAAGTTGACGATGCCTACGTTGAGGGCGGAAGCATCTGAATCGAGAGCTGCCTCGCCGGCCAGACAGCCGGCCCGATAATTGTCGGTTCCGATCCGGCATTCCACCTGGTCGCTGTTCACATCGCTGTCAATGACGATGATGCGAACCCCGGCCTCGGCCGCCCGGTCAATGGCGGCGGCATTTTCTTCATAATCGATGGCGGAGAAGAGGATGGCGTCCGCGCCGTCCTCGACGGCGGCATCGATCATCTGGTTCTGGCTTATATAATCTTCCTCGTTGTCAGCGCCCTGGCAGAGCAGTTCCATATTGTATTCGGTCCCGGCCGCGCTGGCCCCGGCGAAAACGGATTTCCAGAAGGCGGATTCCGTAGATTTGGCAATAAGCGTAACCTTCTGCCGGTTGGAAGAATGTCCGCCGGTTCCTTCTGCGGGCTGCCGCGCCTGGCCGTAGAGGGCGGCGATGCCAAGGAGGCAGAAGAGGAGGAAGAGAACGGCCAGAAGTCTGCGTTTTTTATTTTCCATCGTAGTCCTCCTTTGTGATCTTGGGCATGCGGATATCCACTCTGGTTCCCTCGTCCAGTTCGCTGGTAATGGTAAGGCCGTACTTTTCGCCAAAGTAGATCTTGATCCGGTCGTTGACGTTCTTGATGCCGATGCCGGTCCGGTCTCCCGGCTCTTTGTGCAGGATCTCCCGGCATTTCTCCGGGGTCATTCCGATGCCGTTGTCCTCTACAGACAGAAGGAGGTCATCCCCTTCCTGGCGGATGGTGATCCGGATCTGTCCCTCGTCCACCATGCGGTTGAGGCCGTGGTAGATGGCATTTTCGATGATGGGCTGGAGGGTGATCTTGTTGCACAGATAGGAAAGACATTCCGGGTCCACATCGAAGGTGTAGGTAAACTGGTTCTTGTAGCGGAACTGTTCGATCCGCAGATAGCTCTGGGCGTGCTGGATCTCCTTTTCAATGGTGATCAGCTCGTGCCCCTTGCTGATGCTGATACGGAACAGCCGGGCCAGAGAAGTGACCATGTCTTCTGCATCCTTGGCCCGTCCGTCTTCGCACAGCCAGGCGATGGCGTCCAGGGTATTGTAGAGAAAATGAGGGTTGATCTGGGCCTGCAGCGCCTTCAGCTCCGTTTTCCTGAGTGTGATCT
This sequence comes from Massilistercora timonensis, assembly GCF_048354975.1. Lineage (NCBI taxonomy): Bacteria > Bacillati > Bacillota > Clostridia > Eubacteriales > Massilistercora > Massilistercora timonensis. The sequence goes on from NZ_DBGCJQ010000045.1 coordinate 13,349, forward strand.
CTTCCTGGCGCACCTGTTCCATCAGATCCTGGATCTGAAGCACCATGTGGCCGAAAGAGCTGGACAGGGCATTGATCTCTTCGGTCCCCTGAACCTGGCTGTAGGTGAAGTTTTCTGCATCCTGCTCAAAGGCCCGCATGGCAATGGCAAGTTCCCTTGCGGGGCGGGCGAAGATGTAGGAGATCAGAAGCCCGGTGAACAAGGTGGCGGTGATCACGATGATCAGGATCAGGATCAGGAATCCCACCATAGTCTCCACACGGGTGGTGATCATCTCATCTACATAGCACACGCCTACGATCCGCCAGTCGCTGTCCTCCAGGGTGCGGACGGTATGGATGGCGGTGGCCTCCATCTGGACGCCGTCTTTATCCCGGGATCTCTCCTCTTCCTTCAGCCCGGAGTAGATCAGCTGCTGCTGGGGATGGTAAATGATGTTCCCGCTGGTGTCCTCGATATAACAGTATCCGTGGGGCCCGATCCCTACATTGTCCACATAGTTGGAAATGCTGGAGAAACGGATGTCTACCGCGACCTGATACCGGGAGCCGCTGTGGTCTGTCAGGTTCTGGGAGATGGTGACTACCCAGGGATAGTATCCCTCAAAGAGAGTTTCCACATGAGGATTGCTTACATGGAGACTGTCGTTGGGAAGTTCTGTATAGGAAAGATTCTGATAAAAGGGATCTTTCAGCGTCTGTCTGTTGGACCACAGCTCCAGGATCTGTCCGTCTTCATCATAGATCATGACGGCGGACACGTCTTCCCGGATCTCCACCAGGCTCTGGAGGAAACGGTCATAATCCTGATCCTGGCCCTCCAGGGCGTCCACGATGGTATCCATGACGGTTTCCATATCGTAAATGTAGGACTGTACCATACTCTCTACCTGAGAGACGGCCTGCTCGCTGCTGGTCACCGCGTTCTGTTCCACTTCGTCCCGGTAGACGCCGATAAACATCAGGACGGTGACGATGGAGGTGATGAGCACGATTGCTGATACCAGAACGGTGAAAATGGCAGACAGAGACAGACGGGACAGTGGTTTGGTTTTCTCTTGGTTTTTCATTTTATGCCTGCGTCCTTCCTGCATTGGTTGGGGGATATGCCGGTTGCCTTCTTAAAACAGTAACTGAAGTAGTGCTGGTCCCGGTAGCCGCATTCCTCTGTGATCTCCCAGATCTTCTTGGGGGTGCAAAGAAGCAGTTCCCTGGCTTTTTCAATGCGTTTGCGGGTCAGAAGTTCTACAAAGGTACAGCCGGTGGTTTTCTTGATCAGCGCGCTTAAGTAATTGGGGCTTACGCCGATCTCATTGCTGACATTGACTACGGAGAGGTCCGGGTCGGCGTAGTTCTCCTGGATGAGAGCCAGGGCCTTGTCGCAGAGGACTTCGCCGCTTTTCTTGCGCTGCTCCAGAAGGAGCTCCTTGACTTTCAGACAGAAGGAACTACAGCGGTCATAGGCTTCCATTACCTGTCCCACTTCCCGGTATTCTTTGAATTCCATGTGCTCCAGAAGGTGTTTGGCCGCCTGTTCTCCGGCTACCGCGTAGAAGACCCGGAGTATGGAGGAGGTCATCTGGGAGATCAGGAAGTCCGCAACTGCAGGGGACAGTTCTCCGCTTATGATCCGGCCAGAGAAGGAGGACAGGAAAGCCTGGAGGTCTTCCATGCTTCCGCCCCGCAGCAATTCCTCTGTCCGGGAGACCACATCGTCGACGGCTGCCATGCTGATGGATTCCGCCGGCTCCTCGTCTGCGATAAAGTGGACGTTCCCTTCTTTCTGCCAGGAGTAGCTGAGGGCGTTCATGGCTTCCAGGTAGCAGTCCCGGCAGCCCAGAAGGCTGTCGGTGCTGCGGCTGACGCCTACGGTTCCTTCCATGTGCAGGATCCGGCGGATGCTCTGTACGATCTCATCCACGATGATGTGGAGATACTTGGAGAATCCCCGGTCTGTGGCGGCCAGCACAGAGACCACCCGTCCCTGCATGAAACAACTGGCATAGCGGACGTATTTCTTGAGAATGGTGTCAATGGCGTGGACGTGGGAGCGGTTGGTCTGATCGCCCTCTTCATTTGTGATGCTGGTGACCAGCACCACATAGCGGTAGACCTCCGGGTCGCTGCCGCCGATAAGGCCGCAGGACTGGGCTTCCTGGCGGAGCTTTAGGATCTGCGCCTGGCTGGGCACTTTCCGAAAACCGTCCAGAAGCAGGGGGAAGATAAATTCTGACTTCTCCATTCGTTTCTGAGTCAGTTCCTGGGAATTGAACTCCTCGAATTTCCGGTCGATGATGGATTTGATATTCCGAAGCTCTTCTTCCAGCTCCAGGGAGGAGATGGGTTTGAGCATATAGCTGATGATATTGTACTGGATGGCCTGCTGGGCGTAGGAAAAATCATCGAATCCGCTTAGGAACGCGATCTGCACGGTAGGGCAGACTTCCCGCACGGACCGGGCCAGTTCGATGCCGGACAGGAAAGGCATCCGGATGTCGGTGAGCAGAAGGTCCGGCTCCAGCTTCTCCACCAGTTCCAGAGCGTCCGCGCCGTTTGCGGCTTCGCCGATGACCTGGAATCCCAGTTCCTCCCATTTTACCTTTTTGATGATCCCTCTGCGGATCTCTTCTTCGTCGTCTGCGACAATAACAGTATACATAGCAGCTCCTTTATAACGGGGTTTTAGATATTTACAATATTATACAATAAAGAGAAAGTCAAAAATGTTGGAAATTCTACTGCAAATGTATAAAAATCTTACCTGACAGGGCTGCCTTGTGTTCTGTCTCCTTATGTATTACTATAAAGAGTAGAAAAATACCGAAGAGGGAGAATTATGAATCTACCTGTTGATCTTCTGCATTGGCTGGCGGCTTTTGCCCCCATCGCCATGCTGTTGTTCTTAATGATAAAACGAAAATGGGGAATCCGGGCGGCTGCGCCGGTAGGGCTTGCAGTCACGGTTCTTACGGGTCTTTGCTTCTACAGGGCGGATCCGAAGTTGATCCTCCTGCAATGTGGGAAAGGGATATGGAACGCCCTTCCCATCCTGTTGATCATCGCCACGGCCATCCTTCTCTACCAGGTGGGGGAGGAGGCGGGCGCATTCCCGGTGATCCGGAATGGAATGCGCAAATTCCTGCCCAATGAACTGCTGCTGGTGCTGGCCATGGGGTGGATCCTGGAGAGCTTTCTCCAGGGGATCACAGGTTTTGGCGTTCCGGTGGCGGTGGGGGCTCCGCTTCTGATGGGGATCGGAGTCCGCCCTGTGTGGGCGGTGATCATACCGCTGCTGGGTCAGTCCTGGGGGAATACCTTTGGGACCCTTGCCGTGAGCTGGGATATGCTGGCAGTGAGCGCGGGCATGGAGGCAGGAAGCGAAGCGTATCTTAAGATGGCATTCTGGGCCTGCGTCTTCCTCTGGATCTGGAATCTGGTGATCGGTTTGGTGATCTGCTGGTTTTATGGCAGGGGAAGAGCGCTGAAGAAGGGGCTGCCGGCGGTGCTGCTTTTGTCTCTGGTTCAGGGAGGCGGAGAGCTTCTGATGACCCGGGTAAGTACCACGCTTGCCTGTTTTCTTCCGGCCTGCGCTTCCCTGATCCTGGTAATTGTGCTGGGGAGAATCGGGTGTTACCGGGAAGAATGGCGGCTGGAAGACAGCGGGATCATGGATCGGGAGAAAGAAACCAAAGAGGGGGGAGCAGACAGTGCCTCGGCAGGGATGTCATTGGCTCAGGCGTTTGTGCCTTATTTCCTGCTTACCTTTATTGCGCTGGGAGTTCTTCTGGTGGGACCGGTCCGCGGCTTTCTCGGGCGGTTTAAGATAGGACTGCCTTTTCCCGAGACGGCGACCGGATATGGCTATATTAATGAGGCGGCGGCAGACTACGGTGCGGTGGCGCCGTTTACCCACGCCAGTGTGTTTCTTTTGCTGGCGGGGGCGGCGGCTTTCTTCTATTACAGGAAGCGTGGCCGGATCAAGGCGGGCGGTGCAGGCAGGATCGCAAGGCGCACCTGTGCCATGATCGTGTCTCCCTGTCTTGCGGTGGTGGTGCTGGTGATGATGTCCATGGTCATGAGCGGGACCGGGCAGACGCTGGTGCTGGCGGAGGGGATCGCAGGCGTCCTGGGAAGAGGGTATATCGTCCTGGCGCCCTTTGTAGGCGCCCTGGGAAGCTTTATGACAGGAAGCAATATGAATTCCAATATTCTATTCGGAGAGTTTCAGACTGCCACGGCCAGGCTTTTGGAGGTGGATGGGTCCATGATCCTGGGAGCGCAGACGGCGGGCGCTTCCATCGGCGCAGCGGTAAGTCCCAGCAACATTGTGCTGGGAGCCACTACGGCGGGGATCCTGGGCCGGGAAGGAGAAGTGCTGCGGCGGATCCTGAAGCTTACGGTTCCGGCAGCAGTGGCGGTGGGGGCGATCTTGTTCCTGGCGGTAGGGATCTGAGAATATATAAATAAGAAAAAAGGCAGCGGAGGAAAAGGTTATGAGAGAGAGGATCAAAGAAAATCTGGAATATCTGAAGGGGATCACAGCTACTCCGGGAGATGGCTGTACCCGGCTTCCCTTTACCCGGGAGGCAAGAGAAGCGGTGGAATATCTGAAGA
>NZ_DBGCJQ010000046.1:0-26781 GCF_048354975.1 Massilistercora timonensis
CTTCAGATTGGTTGTCCTCTGTACATGTTCTGATCTTTTTGGCCATGGAGGAATAGTACGCAGATGTGGGGATCAGAGTGTCATTTCGCTGATACTCAGATAGTGCGTGCTGGAAGTACGCTGTCAGAAAAGTAGTCAGAGTACCTCTGTCTGGATTGTAGGAAGGCAATGCTTCACGGAAAGTAATGTAAAGTATGTTATACAGTTCATTGTGGACGTCCTTTGTCTGTATGCCAGGGCCGTGGTCCCATATGAACTTATGGATGAAATTGCTTGTGTTTTGGTGCAGTTTTTCAATGCATGCAAGGGTTTCCGGAGCATCTGCGCCGCAGATGGTGGTTGCTTGGCGGTATTGTTCATGCAGTTTTGTGATTTTAAGCAGCCTTTCGTCGGGCTGTTTTTTCTTTTCTTTGCTTTTAGAAAAAGACATACCTTCTCCTCCTTTTTTTCGGGGAATAAATCCCCATTATTTACTCCTATTTTATCAGATTTTGTCAGAAATTAACAGAAAAATCGTCGATTGACATTCTATAAAAGCAATGATATATTTATCCCAATAAAAGCATTTACATTTCTAGCTGTTCCCTTCTTAGCGGCATCTGCCGCGTCGAACATTCAGACAGGATCTGTCAGAAGAAATCTCAATGCTTTGTATCCCAATCAAACAACGCAGAGAGGTTTGTCATGATCTTTGAGGACAAGAGGAAACTGCTGGAACTGTACAATGCCATCAGTGGGAAACACTATGAGGATCCGGAACTTCTGGAGATCAACACTCTGGAGAATGCTATCTACGCGTCCATGAAGAATGACCTGTATACGGTGAAGGAAGAAGACCCCATGCTGGATCTGAAGGTGCTGATGCTGAATGTGAACCAGGGCCATAACCCGGAGTTGATGGAGGTCTGCCATACCCTGTGGGAATACGCGGAGTATACGGGGCGGGTGAGGAAGTACGCCAAAGAACAGCCCATTGCGGAGGCGGTGGAACGGGCCATCACAGAGTGTATCCGGGAGGGGATCCTGAAGGAGTTCTTGGAGAAGAATCGCAGGGAGGCGAAGAACGTGAGTATCTATGAATATGACCAGGAAAAGCATATCCGGCAGGAGCGGGAGGAAGCTTGGGAAGCTGGAGAAAAGGCTGGAAGAGAGGCTGGTCAGATGGATAAATTGCAGGAATTGATCCAGAAGAAGCTGGCCAAAGGGAAGACCATCCCGGAGATCGCGGAGGCTCTGGAAGAAAGTGAGGATGTGATCCGGCAGTTGATCGCAGAGTTATAATGAAGAAGAGGGTTTGGACCACTGCAGTTATTATCTGGACGATGTTGATTTTCTGGTTTTCTGCGCAGCCGGCGGACCAGTCGGAGGACATGAGCTTATCTGCAGGCCGGATGGTTGGCAGGATTTTTATCCCGGAGTATGAGCAGTGGCCGCAGGAACGGCAGACGGCTTTTGCGAGGAAGATTGACTATCCTGTGCGAAAGGCGGCCCATGCTTCGGAGTATGCGCTGCTTGGATTCTTGTTGGCAGGAATGTATTATAGTTATGGATGGACAGGAAAGCGCTGGTTGATCCTGAGTATTGCAAGTGGAGTACTCTATGCCTGCTCAGATGAATCCCACCAGCTTTTTGTGCCTGGAAGAGCAGGACGGATATCGGATGTGCTGATTGACAGCGGGGGAGTGCTGGCAGGTGTTTTGCTTGTGCTGGCGCTGCGGATTTGGGGAAGTAGACAAAGATCGGAATGAGGGAGAGGACAGACTGATGGAATACGAGAAATTATCAAAACGGGCGCTTTATTGTATGTATGCGGCGGGAGTTGTGACCGGCGTGGTGGTTCTGCTGGTGATCGGTGTGGTAAACCTGCTGTGGTTTTTCCCAAAGGATCTTTTCCTGGGGAAGGTCATTTCTCTTGTGCTGGTGATCCTGACTCTGGCGGATGTGCTGGTGAGCCCCTACTTCCGGTATCACCGGTACCGCTACAGTATCAATGAGGAATGTATTGACATCCGGGAGGGATATCTGTTTGTGGAGCGCAATATCGTTCCCATTGAGCGGCTGCACAAGCTGCAGACGGTAAAGGGTCCGCTGGACCGGTTCTTCCGGGTGGCTAAAGTGGTGGTGACCACCGCGGGCGGCGATGTGACCATCCGCTTCCTGGAAGAGGAGAAGGCGGAGGCCATCGCGGAATCTCTGAGAAACCGGATCAACCAGATCGTGAAGGAAGAGCGAAATGCAAAGGAGCAGGCAGCAGATGGACAGGCATAGTGAGAGATTCCGGAATCATATATCCATTGTGGCGGAGCAGCTGGGAAGGGGACTCTGGTTTGTGGGAGCCGTGGCTGTAGGCGGCGTCGTCCAGAATGTGCGGGAGGCGGCGCAGCTGGCACAGCTTGGCCGGGAAGCAGGCGGCGCGGTTCTTCAGGGGCTTCTGGTGGCGCTGGTATTCCTGGTGATCCTGGTCGCATGGCAGATCCTGGTCTGGGCAAGGACCTTTATCTCCATTGACGGCACCACGCTGGTGATCCAGCGGAATACCCTGAACCGGAAGGTAAATACCATTGGCATCGGCAATATTTCCAACGTCAATACAGAGCAGAATTTATTTGAAATGCTGGTGGGCACCTGTAAGATCAAACTTGACACCAACAGCCTGTCCACCGCAGATTCCACGGACGTGAAGATCGTGCTGAAGAAAAGGGAGGCGGAGGCCTTTTGCGCTCGCATTACCCGGATTATGGAGGAACTGGCGGGGGGACAGGAGATGGCGCCGCAGGAGAACCCCGGGATGGAACCTGGCCGTGAAACACTTTCATCGGCGGACGTCCTGGGAGGAACGAAAGGGGCGTCTCTTGGCGCTATGCTGGTCCACGGTTTCTACCAGGCCAGCTTTATCTCCGTCGGGATCGTGCTCCTGTGTCTTTTGGGCGCCGGAGTGACGGCGGCAGACTCTCTGAGCCAGGGGAACCTGGGGAAGAGTATCGCAGAGATGCTGCTGGGCGCGGCGGTGGTGCTTCTTATCTTTGTGTCGGCGGTCTGGGACCTCATTAAAGGTTTCATCCAGTATTATGATTTTAAGGTGCTGCGCCGGGAGGACAAGCTGTATATCAGCTACGGGCTTCTCAAGAAGGTGCGCTATACCATTCCCGTGGACAAGATCAACGCTTTGAAAATAACCCAGTCCATCCAGGGAAGACTGACAGGCCGCTGGATGGCGGAGATCATCAACGTAGGAATGGGGGACGACCAGGAGGACCGGAAGTCTTTCCTCCTGCTCTACGATAAGAAGGACCGGAACGCACAGCGGATCCGGGAACTGCTCCCGGAGTTCGCCGGCGCCATGGAAGGCGAGCCTGAGCGTTCTCCACGCAGGGTGTGGGGTATCTGGACCGTCGGGCTTCTGGTGTGGGCCGGAGCGCTTCTTGTGGGCGCCTTTGGGGCGGCAGAGTTCTGGCCACAGTACCGGCGCTGGATCTTTGGGGCGGCAGTCCTGGTATTTGGATGGACCCTGCTTATGCAGGTCTTTGCTTACCGGACAGCGGGGATGTGCGTGAAAGGGGATTTTCTCATCCTTTCCCAGGGGTATCTGGGCAGGCGGTCTCTGGCTATCCGGTTTGGGAAGATCCAGTATCTCAGACTGAAACAGAATGCACTGGCAAGGCGCTGGAAGATGGCGAAAGGGCAGGTGTACCTGCTGGCAGGGAGCAGCGACCGGAGCCATAAGATCCCCTATTTCCGGGAGGAAGTATCACGACAGCTAAAAGAAGGTATCTTAGACAGAAAATAGCGGCGGTACAGGAAGCACTGCCGCGGATGTGAGGGTGAAAACATGGAGAAAACAGGAGTTGTAAACGGAAGATTTCAGGTGCTTCATTTAAAACATATGGAATATATCCTGGCCGCCAAGATGCGGTGCAGGAAGTTATACATCGGGCTGACCAATCCGGACAGCCTCCATACCAGGGAATCGGTGAACGACGAGAACCGTTCAGCCAGGTCCGCCAACCCGCTGACCTATTTCGAGCGGTACCAGATGATCCGGGGGGCCATGAAGGAATTCCATGTCCCGGAGTCAGAATATGATATTCTCCCGTTCCCTATCAACTGCCCGGAGTACCTGCTCCAGTATGTGCCCAAGGACGCGGTGTACTACATGGGGCTTTGCGACGAGTGGGACGAGGAGAAGTATAAGATCCTGCGGAGTTTGGGGCTTAAGGTGGAGATCCTGTGGAGAAAGACGCTGGAAGAGAAGGGCGTTACGGCCTCCTGGGTGAGGGGCTGCATTGCCGCGGATCAGGAGTGGGCCCATCTGGTACCCAAAAGCGTGTACGCGTATCTGACGGAGAACCACCTGGACGAGCGGATCAAACGGCTGGAGCAGATGCGGCTGGATGAGAAGGACGCAAGCCTGGTGTGGAGCGAGAAGAAGGAAGAGTAAGAGAGGTGAAATCTGTGGGTTTTGATATATCCCAATTTGATTCTTACCGTGAAGACAATCGTTGTGAAGTGAAGAAGGCCAAAGGTGGGCTTCCAGATTCGTTGTGGGAAACGTATTCTGCTTTCGCTAACTGCTATGGCGGAGTTATTATCCTTGGCGTAAAGGAAAATAAAGACGGCAGCTGGCATATGACCGGACTGGACAATGCGGCAAAACTGCGAAAGGACTTCTGGGATACGATCCATAATAAAAATAAGGTTTCGATAAATCTGCTGACGGATAGTGACGTAGAGATATTTGAAGAAAACAGCGGCGTTATAATGGTTATCCATGTCCCGAAGGCGAAGCGAGAACAGAAACCGGTATATATAAACGGAGATATGTTTAGCGGAACTTTCCGCAGAAACTGGGAGGGAGACTATCACTGCGGCCGCAGTGAGGTGCTCGCGATGCTCAGGGATCAGCCGGAAGAAACTGCAGATATGAAAATCCTGCAGGATATGTCTCTTGATGTACTCCATTCAGAGACTGTACATGCCTACCGTAACAGGCACATGGCATATAGAAGAGAACACGTATGGGAACGCTTAAGTGACGAAGAGTATTTGGAGAGAATAGGCGCGGCGAGGATGTCTGCAAGTGATCATGCGTTGCATCCCACGGCCGCCGGACTTCTTATGTTTGGAGAAGAATATAAGATATTATACGAATTCCCCGAGTATTTTCTAGACTACCGGGAAGTATTGGATCCGACGATCCGCTGGACGGACAGGCTGCAGTCCAGTTCGGGGGACTGGACGGGTAATTTGTTCGATTTCTTCTTCCGGGTTTACGGAAAGATCGTGAAAGATCTGAAAATCCCTTTCAAGCTGGAAGGAATCACCCGGATAGATGATACTCCTGTGCACAAGGCACTGAGAGAAGCATTTGCGAATTGCATTGTAAATACAGACTTTTATCTCCCCCGGGGGATTGTGATAAGGAAAGACGTAGATTCTATAACCATGGAAAATCCGGGAAGTATCCGGGCTGGGAAAGCGCAGATGCTCAAAGGCGGCATTTCCGATCCCAGAAATAAAGCGTTGATGAAAATGTTTAATCTGATCGGTATCGGTGAGAGAGCCGGAAGCGGCGTGCCTGATATCTACAGTGTGTGGAAACAGCAGGGTTGGGAGCAGCCAGAGGTTCTAGAAGAGTACGGAGCTGACAGAACCATTCTGAATTTATCATTTGTAAAGAGCGTAGATAAAAAAGCGCTGATAAAAAGCGCTGATAAAAAAGCGTTGATAAAAAGCGCTGATAAAAAGAAATTGACGAATAAAACCAGACAGCAGTTAGAAAAAATAACAGAATGTATGGAGCCTGACAAAGAATATAGAATAGCTGAGATAGCAGAATTCCTTGGGGTTAAAGAGACAAGAACCCGCGAATTGGTAAGAGAATTGATACAGCTTAAGAAAATAGAGGCGTTGGGGAAAAATAAAGGCCGCAGATACAGAAAAATAGTATAGCAGAAAGAGGTTTTTCATGGGAAATACGTCTGAGCAGAAAAGTAAATATCTTACCCTGGCTCTTTTAGCCCACGTGGATTCTGGCAAGACCACCCTTTCTGAGGCCATCCTTTATCTGCAGGGCAGGATCCGGAAGCTGGGCCGGGTGGATCATAAAGACGCCTTCCTGGATACGGAAGAACTGGAGAAGAACCGGGGGATCACCATCTTCTCCAAGCAGGCGGTGTTCGGGCTGGGAGATAAGACGGTGACCCTTCTGGACACCCCGGGGCACGTGGATTTCGCGGCGGAGATGGAGCGGAGCCTCCAGGTGCTGGACTGCGCGGTGCTGGTGATAAGCGGGGCGGACGGGATCCAGGGGCATACCCGCACTCTGTGGAAGCTCTTGGAACGATATCAGATCCCGGTGTTCCTTTTTGTCAACAAGATGGACCAGGCGGGGACGGACCGGGAAGCCATCATGGAGGAGCTGCAGGCAGGGTTAAGCGGAAGCTGCTTGGCTTTTGACCAGGGGGAGACGCCCCAGTTTCTGGAAAATGCAGCCATGTGCGACGAGCAGGCGCTGGAGGAATATTTACATACAGAGCATGTAGGGGAAGAGACTCTCAGGAAAATGATCCGGGAGCGGAAGTTATTCCCCTGTTATTTTGGTTCGGCATTGAAGCTTACGGGAGTTCAGGAGTTCCTTGCCGGGCTTGACCGGTATGCCGCAGGCTTTGGAGAGGGAAAGACGTCAGGCGGGGATCCCCGGTTTGGCGCCAGGGTGTACAAGATCTCCCGGGACGGCCAGGGGAACCGGCTGACCCATCTGAAGATTACCGGCGGGAAGCTGCGGGTGAAAGACGTGCTGGGGACCGACGGGGAGAAGGTGGATCAGATCCGGATTTATTCCGGGGACAAGTATGAACTGGTCCAGGAGGCAGAAGCCGGGATGATCTGCGCGGTCACCGGGCTTGGACATACATTTCCGGGGGAGGGCCTGGGCAAAGAGCCGCCCGCGGCCGTGCCCATGCTGGAGCCGGTGTTGAGTTATCAGATCTTCCTGCCGGAGGGGTGGGAAATCACAAGAGCCATGGGAAATCTGCGGCAGCTGGAAGAAGAAGATCCCCTGCTCCGGATCGTGTGGCAGGAGGAACTGGGAGAACTGCACGCCCAGGTGATGGGAGAGGTGCAGATTGAGATCCTGAAGGAACTGATCCGGGAGCGCTTTGGTATGGAAGTGTCCTTCGGGGCGGGGAGTGTGGTCTACAAGGAGACCATCCGCAATACGGTGGAGGGAGTGGGACATTATGAACCTCTGCGGCATTACGCGGAAGTCCATCTGGTGCTGGAACCGGGGGAGAGGGGCAGCGGAATGGTCTATGCCTCTGACTGCAGCGAGGATGTGCTGGACCGCAACTGGCAGCGGCTGGTCCTTACCCATCTGGAAGAGAAGCGGCACCGGGGCGTGCTTACGGGAGCGGAGCTTACCGATGTGAAGATCACCCTGACTGCAGGGAAATCCCATCTGAAGCATACGGAAGGAGGCGACTTCCGGCAGGCCACTTACCGGGCGGTGCGCCAGGGCCTGATGCAGGCAGAAAGTGTGCTTCTGGAGCCTTACTATGACTTCCGGCTGGAACTGCCCACCGAGAACCTGGGGCGGGCGCTGACGGATATCCAGCGGATGAAGGGAGAATTTCAGCCGCCCCAGACGGTTGGCGAGAGTTCTGTGCTCACCGGGAGGGCGCCGGCGGCAGGGATGAACGGCTACCAGATCCAGGTGGCAGGCTACACCGGAGGCCGGGGGAATCTGTCCCTTGTCTTCGGAGGCTACGGACCCTGTCAGGATCCGGAGGCAGTGATAGAGGCAGCAGGGTACGATCCGCTGCGGGATCTGGAGAATCCGGCGGATTCCATTTTCTGTTCTCACGGGGCAGGGGTGAGTATCCCCTGGGATCAGGTGCCGGAACATATGCACCTGGAATCTACCCTTGATAAGGAACGGAAGCGGGAAGCTGCCCGGGAGGAGGCGAAGAAAGGAACCACCCCGGGAGCAGGGAGCCGTCCGGGCGGCGCGGCAAAAAGCGTGGAGGCGGAGCAGGAACTGGAAGAGATCTTCATCCGCACCTACGGGAAGATTGAGAGAAAGCGGCCGCCGGAGAGCAGGACGGTGCTTACGCCGGAGGAGAAGAAGCGTCGGAAGAAGGAAGAGAATCTGCGGGAATATCTGCTGGTGGACGGCTATAACGTGATCTTTGCCTGGGAGGATTTAAAAGACCTGGCCAAAGACAACATTGACGGGGCCAGGAACCGGCTGATGGATATTCTGTGCAATTATCAGGGATATAAGAAATGTACGGTGATCCTGGTCTTCGACGCCTACAAGGTGGAGGGAGACGCGCTGGAGATCCAGCGGTATCACAACATCCATGTGGTTTACACCAGGGAGGCGGAGACGGCGGATCAGTATATTGAGAAGGTGGTCCATGAGATCGGACGGAAATACCATGTGACGGTGGTGACTTCCGATGGCGTGGAGCAGGTGGTGACCCTGGGACAGGGCGGGACCCTGATCTCTGCCCGGGAATTCCGGGAAGAGGTGGAGATGGTCCGCCGGGAGATCCACAGAGAGTGGGAGGCCCGGCGGGACGGGAGGAAAACGTACCTTTTCGACGACATGGACGAGGACCTGGCGGAACATATGGAGGAAGTCCGCCTGGGGAAGAAAGAACTGGAATAGACGGGATTTTAATCTGATTTTCATCTTTGGCAGGTATCCTGATATCAGGAAAGAAAAGCAGGAGGGATTGGGATGCGGTTACTGGTGGTAGAGGACGAAATCTATCTTCTGGACATTTTGAAGAAGCGGCTGCAAAAAGAGCACTATAGTGTGGACGCCTGTGAAGACGGAGAGGAAGCCTGGGATTATATCCGGGTCACCCAGTATGACGGGATCGTGCTGGACATCATGCTCCCGGGGATAGACGGGATCGAGATCCTAAGGCGGATGAGAAAGGAAGGAAACCACACGCCGGTGCTTCTTCTGACGGCCAGGGACAGCATTGAGGACCGGGTGGCCGGCCTGGACGTGGGCGCCGACGACTATCTGGTGAAGCCTTTTGCCTTTGAAGAGCTGCTGGCCAGGATCCGGGTGATGCTGCGCCGGCAGAATGAGGTGCGTCCCCAGGAGGAAGTCTATCATCTGGCGGATCTTTCTGTGGACTGCAAGAAGCATGAAGTGACCCGGGGCGGGCAGATCATTGATCTTTCTTCCCGGGAATTTGCCCTGCTGGAGTACCTGATCCGGAACCAGGGGCTGGTGCTCTCCAGGGAACAGATCGAGGAGCATATCTGGAGTTATGACTATATGGGGAGTTCCAATATGGTGGATGTTTATATCCGGTATCTGCGCAGGAAGATCGATGAGGGTCAGGAAAAGAAGCTGATCCAGACGGTGCGGGGAACCGGGTATGTGCTGCGGGAGCCTTAGGAGAAAGGAGCGGCGGATGAAGAAGCTGTCGATCAAACTGAAAGTGACCATCTGGTACACGGCCTTTGTGGCGGCAGTGGCCCTGCTTGCGCTGGGGATCATCGCCCTTTTCGCCGGGCAGATGTTCCGGTCCGGGCAGGAGGAAGAACTGCGGGGCGAGGTGGCGGAGTTTGTGGAGGAGCTGGAGATCTCCGAGGAGGGCTACGAGACGGAAGAAGGCCGGTTCTACGAAGATGACATTGTGTTCAGCCTCTACAATGACCAGGGAGAACTTCTGGCAGGCAATGTGCCGTCTTCTTTTCCCCTGGACACCACACTGAAGAATGGCGTGGTGCAGACCATTTCTTCCGGCCAGCGGGAATGGATGACCTATGATGTGGCGGTGGCCTATGAGGGCGGCAATGTACTCTGGGTCCGGGGGATCACCTATATGGGCCTGGTGTCTACCATGTCCGGCGGGATCCTTATCCTGTCCTGCCTCTTGTTCCCGGTGCTGGTGGTGCTGGCGGCGGCTGGGGGATTTCTGATCACCCGGCGGGCCTTTGCCCCGGTGGAGACCATACGGAGAACAGCGGCGGAGATCGCGGGCAGCGGCAATCTGTCCCGGCGGGTGCCGGTGGAAGCCTCCGGAGGAGAGATGCGGGAACTGGCGGAAACCTTCAACGGAATGCTGGGGACGGTGGAGGCCACCCTGGAGGATGAGAAGCGCTTTACCGCGGATGTGTCCCATGAGCTTCGCACTCCGGTCTCTGTGATCCTGGCCCAGGGCGAGTACGCCCTGCTCCCGGACGCTACAGAGGAGGAGAAGCAGGAGGCGCTGGAGGTGATCGTGGGACAGGGAAAGAAAATGTCCGCCATGATTGCCCAGCTCCTGGAGATGGCAAGAAGAGAGAAGGGCGCGGGAACGGCCAGCAGGGAGGAGATCCATGTGGGTGAGATCCTGGCCGGGATAGCAGAGGATTTAAAGGATCTGGCCGGGGAAAAACAGATCACCCTTCAGGCTGAAAGTGAAGGGGATCCGGCGGTGTGGGGAGAGCAGACCGCATTTACCCGGATCTTTGTCAACCTGGTCACCAACGCCATCCAGTACGGGAAAGAAGGCGGCCATGTGTGGCTTAAGGCCTGGGTGGAAGGAGATCAGGTCCTGTGCACGGTGCGGGACGACGGGATGGGGATCCGGGCGGAGGAGCTGCCCCATATCTTCCGCAGATTCTACCGGGCGGATAAGTCCCGGACCGGACGGAAGACGGCGCATGCGGGGCTTGGGCTTTCCATGGTCCAGAACCTGACCGAGTATTTTGGCGGGTCCATCCGGGTGGACAGCCAGGAAGGGAAGGGAACGGTGTTCGCTCTTTATTTTCCTGCTTTACGAAAGCCGGACAATCCGCTACAATAGAGAGTACAGTTTAAGAGAAAAGGAAGGTATGACAAAAATGGCAGATCCAATTGTGACCATTGAGATGGAAAACGGCGATATCATGAAAGCGGAGCTCTATCCCCAGATCGCGCCGAACACGGTGAATAATTTTATTTCCCTGGTGAAGAAAGGGTTCTATGACGGACTGATCTTCCACCGGGTGATCCGCGGGTTCATGATCCAGGGCGGCTGTCCGGAAGGAAGAGGGACCGGCGGTCCGGGCTACCACATCAAGGGTGAGTTTGCACAGAACGGGGTGGACAATCCGCTGGCCCACACAGAGGGCGTGCTGTCCATGGCAAGAGCCATGCACCCGGATTCCGCGGGTTCTCAGTTCTTTATCATGCACAAGACCTCTCCCCATCTGGACGGGGCTTACGCGGCCTTTGGCAAGATCATAGAAGGCATGGATGTGGTGGATAAGATCGCGGGAGTCCAGACGGATTTCCAGGATCGGCCGCTGCAGGAGCAGAAGATGAAGAAGGTGACGGTAGACACCATGGGCGTGGACTATCCGGAGCCGGAGAAAGCCTAAGGATTTGGGACAAAGGAAGCGAGTGTAGATGGAACGGTTCTATCAGAATACGGCGGCCAGGGTATTTCTGGCTTTGGTGTGCTGCGCCTTATGGGGCAGCGCATTTCCGTGTGTAAAAATTGGATATGAGATGTTCCAGGTGGAAGGGGCAGGCAGCCAGATTTTGTTCGCTGGATACCGGTTTTTCCTGGCCGGCGTCCTGACCTTTATCCTGGCCTGCGCGCTGGAGAGAAGGCTGGTGGTGATCCGGCGGTCTTCTCTTCCCTATGTGTTCGGCCAGGGGATCCTGCAGACCACCGTCCAGTACGTGTGTTTCTATATCGGACTTTCTAATACGACCGGGGCCAAGGGATCGGTGATCAATGCCTCCAATGCATTTTTCGCTATTCTTGTGGCCCATTTCCTGATGAAATCCGAGAAAATCACCTGGCAGAAGGCGGTGGGCTGTGTCATCGGGTTTGCCGGAGTGATCGTGATCAACCTGGCGCCGGGAGGCCTGGGAGGCGGATTCCATCTGGCGGGGGAAGGGCTGATCCTTCTCTGTTCCTTTGCCTATGGGACCAGTTCCGTGACGCTGAAACTGATCTCTGACCGGGAGAGCCCGGCCGCCATCACGGCATATCAGCTTCTGTTCGGCGGGGCGTTGTTGATCCTGATCGGGGTTCTTGCCGGTGGGCAGGTGGGACATTTCACCCCGTCTTCCACCTTGCTTCTGATCTATCTGGCGCTTCTGTCTACCATCGCGTTTACTCTGTGGGCAGAGCTTTTGAAATATAATCCGGTGGGGAAGGTAACGGTCTTTGGCTTCAGTATCCCGGTGTTCGGGGTGGCGCTTTCCGCCCTGCTCCTTGGGGAAGACATTTTCCGGCTTCAGAATCTGGCGGCGCTTGCGCTGGTGAGCCTGGGGATCGTGGTGGTCAACCTGCAGACCGGCAAGCCGGCGGAAGCCTTGCAAAATGAGGCGGGATAACGTACAATAGGAACAATTGAGAGAAGAAGCGTGGCAGGAGGCAGAATATCCATGGAAATGGTTCAGGCGAAACAGCTGGTATTTGAATATGAGAAGCGGGATGAGGACGGCAATGTGATCGGAAGCTCCCGCGCCATCGACCAGGTGGATCTGGATGTGAAGGAAGGGCAGTTTATTGCCATCCTGGGACACAACGGATCCGGGAAGTCCACCCTGGCCAAGCACATCAATGCCATCCTGGTCCCTACAGAAGGTACGGTCTGGGTGGATGGCAGGGACACCAAGGATCCGGAGGAACTCTGGAATGTGCGCCAGAGCGCGGGCATGGTGTTTCAGAATCCGGACAACCAGATCATTGGTACGGTGGTGGAAGAGGACGTGGGCTTTGGCCCGGAGAACCTGGGAGTGCCCACCGATGAGATCTGGCAGCGGGTGGAGGAAAGCCTGAAGGCGGTGGGAATGCTCTCCTACCGGTATGCCTCTCCCAACAAGCTGTCCGGGGGGCAGAAGCAGCGGGTGGCCATCGCGGGAGTGGTAGCCATGGAGCCCAAGTGCATCGTGCTGGATGAGCCTACCGCCATGCTGGACCCCATGGGGCGCAAAGAGGTGCTGAAAACGGTGCAGAAGCTGCGGAAGCAGAAGCAGGTGACGGTGATCCTGATCACCCACTACATGGAAGAGGTGGTGGACGCGGACAAGATCTATGTGATGGATCACGGCCATGTTGTGATGGAAGGGACGCCCAGAGAGATTTTCTCCCGGGTGGAGGAGCTGAAAAGCTACCGGCTGGACGTGCCCCAGGTGACCATCCTGGCGGATGAATTGAGGAAACGTGGACTGGATATCCCGGCGGGGATCCTGAAGAAGGAAGAATTGGTGGAAGCGTTATGTCGATTAAGATAGAGCATTTGAACTATATATACAGCCCGGGGACGGCCTACGAACGGCAGGCGCTCAAAGACATCTGCCTGGAGATCCTCCACGGGGAATTTGTGGGGATCATCGGCCATACCGGATCCGGGAAATCCACGCTGATCCAGCATCTGAACGGACTTGTGCGGGCCACCAGCGGGAAGATCTATTACAACGGGGAAGACATTTACCAGGAAGGGTATGACATGCGGGCCCTGCGAAGCCAGGTGGGGCTGGTCTTTCAGTACCCGGAGCATCAGCTCTTCGAGGTGGATGTGATGACGGATGTGTGTTTCGGCCCCAGGAATCTGGGCCTTGATCCCAAAGAGTGCGAGGAGCGGGCGCTGGAGGCGCTTCGGCTGGTAGGGCTGAAGGAGAAGTATTACAAGTCTTCGCCCTTTGAACTGTCCGGGGGACAGAAGCGGCGGGCGGCCATCGCGGGCGTGCTGGCCATGCATCCCAAAGTGCTGGTGCTGGATGAGCCCACGGCGGGGCTGGATCCCAAGGGGCGGGACGATATCCTGGAGCAGATCGCCTATCTTCACCGGCAGACGGATATGACGGTGATCCTGGTATCCCACAGTATGGAGGATATCGCCAGATACGCGGATAGGATCATTGTGATGAACCAGGGAGAGGTGCTCTACAATGACACGCCCAGGAAGGTGTTCGCCCACTATCAGGAACTGGAGCAGGTGGGGCTTGCGGCCCCCCAGGTAACCTATATCATGCATGATCTTAAAGAGCAGGGCTTCCCGGTGAGCGTGGATGTGACCACGGTGGAGGAAGCGGTTCAGGAGATCATGAAGGCAATGGAGAAGGAAGCATGATTCGAGATATTACCATCGGACAATATTATCCGGCAAAAAGTATCCTCCACCGGCTGGACCCGCGGGTGAAGATCGTCTGCACCCTTCTGTACCTGATCTCCCTGTTTTTGTTCCGGAATCTTGCAGGGTATCTGGTGGCCACCGTCTTTCTGGCGGGGATCATCCGTATGTCCAAAGTGCCTTTCTCCTATATTGTGAAGGGATTGAAGCCCATTGTGCTGCTGCTTCTGATCACCGTCCTTTTCAACCTGTTTCTCACCAGAAGCGGGGAGGTGCTCTGGCAGTGGTGGATCTTCACCATCACGGCAGGCGGGCTGAACACGGCGGTGTATATGGGGATCCGGCTGATCTACCTGATCATCGGGTCGTCCCTTATGACCTTCACCACCACGCCAAACGCGCTGACCGACGGCATTGAGGAACTTTTGGATCCTCTGAAGAAGATTCATGTGCCGGTCCATGAAGTGGCCATGATGATGTCCATCGCCCTGCGGTTCATTCCCATCCTTCTGGAAGAGACAGATAAGATCATGAAGGCCCAGATCGCCCGGGGGGCAGATTTGGAGAGCGGGAACATCATCCAGCGGGCCAAGAGCATGATCCCGATCCTGGTGCCCCTCTTTGTGTCCGCCTTCCGACGGGCCAACGATCTGGCCATGGCCATGGAGTCCCGGTGTTACCGGGGCGGAGAAGGGCGGACCAAGATGAAGCCCCTGCGGTACCATAAGAGAGACTATATTGCGTATATTGTCGTAATTATTTATGTAATAGCAGTGTTCGTGATCGGAAGGTACGTTTCACTGCGTGTCTGGGTGTTCTAATTGTAGCTGAAATTAATTGGGGACGTGGTATTTTTAAAAATACCACGTCCCCAATGGAGGTTTTATGAAAAGAGTCAGAATTGTTGTCGCTTATGACGGGACGAATTATTGTGGCTGGCAGATCCAGCCTAACGGGATCACCATCGAGGAGGTCCTGAACAAGGTGCTGTGCGATCTTACGGGGGAGGAGATCCGGGTGATCGGCGCCAGCCGCACGGACTCGGGAGTCCATGCCCTGGGGAATGTGGCGGTGTTTGACACTCAGTCCAGGATCCCGCCGGAGCGGATGGCCTATGCCATGAACCAGCGGCTTCCGGAGGATATTGTGGTGGTCCGCTCGGAGGAGGTCCCGTTAGACTGGCACCCCAGATACCAGCCGCGGATCCGGAAGACTTATGAATATCATATCTATCACAGCCAGACGCCCAATCCGCTGCGTCGCCGGTATTCTACCTTTGTGTCCTTCCCCCTGGATGTGGAGAAGATGAGAGAAGGTGCCGCCTTCCTTCTGGGCACCCATGATTTCGCCAGTTTCTGCAGCATCCACACCAATGTGGAGGACACGGTGCGCACGGTGGAGGAACTGGAGATCACAGAGAATGGGCCGGAGATCACCCTGCGGATCGCGGGGAGCGGATTCTTATACAATATGGTGCGGATCATCGCGGGCACGCTGATCCGTGTGGGCAGGGGCTTTTATACCCCGGAGCGGGTCCGGGAGATCCTGGAAGCCCGGGAGCGCACGGAAGCCGGAGTGACCGCCCCGCCGGAAGGCCTTGTTTTAGTGGAGGTGTGTTATGGAGAATCAGATTTACTTTGACAACGGAAGTACGTCCTGGCCGAAAGCGCCGGGAGTGGCGGAGGCAGTAGGCGGTCTCCTCACCCGGGGGGCCTTCAACATCAACCGGGGCAACTACGAGGGAGCCTACGAAGTGGAGGGCATGGTGCTGGAGACCCGGGAGCAGCTGGCCCGGCTCTTTGGCGCGTCTTCCTCCAGAAATGTGATCTTCACGCCCAGCGTCACCTACTCCCTCAATTATTTCATCAAAGGATTTCTAAAGCCCGGGGACCATGTGATCGTCACCGGCATTGAGCACAATGCGGTGATGCGCCCCCTCTGGCAAATGAAGAAGCAGGGGGTAGATTTTGACGTGGCGGCCACCGACCGGGAGGGGACGGTAAGTCTGGAGAGCCTGGAGGGGCTGATCCGGGAAAATACCAAAGCAGTGATCGCCTCCCATGCTTCCAATGTCTGCGGGACGGTGACGCCCATCCAGGAAATTGGGGAGATCTGTCGCAGACACCATATTTTCTTCGCAGTGGACAGCGCCCAGAGCGCAGGAACTCTGGATATCCGGATGGAGGACTGGGGCATTGACTTTCTGGCCTTCACCGGACACAAAGGCCTTCTGGGGCCTCAGGGGATCGGCGGGTTCCTCCTGTCGGAAGCCCTGGATCAGGAAATGGAGCCGCTGATCGCCGGTGGTACCGGAAGCCAGTCGGATTCTTATGAGATGCCCCGGACGCTGCCGGATAAATATGAGAGCGGGACCATGAATCTTCCGGGGATCGCCGGGCTTCACGCAGCCCTTTCCTATCTGGAAGAGACAGGGATCCAGACGATCCGCCAGAAGAAAATGGAACTGACCGGATATTTCCTGGATCAGGCGCGGGAGATCCCGGGAGTCCGGATCGTGGGAAAACAAGGGATCCGCGACCGGGTTGCGGTGGTGTCCCTGGATTTCCAGGGACTGGACAATGCCCAGGCGGCCTTCGCCCTGGAGCAGGAGCGGGGAGTGATGACCCGGGTGGGACTTCACTGTGCGCCGCTGGCCCACCGGACGTTGGAAACCTACCCTCAGGGGACGGTGCGCTTTGCTTTTAGCGGGGCAAATACCAGGGAAGAGATCGATTGCTGCACGGCTGGGATCCGAGAATTATTTTCAGTATAGAATCTATAAATAAACAGCGAAATATATCAGAAAAATCAATGGGGCGCCGACCGGGATTCCATTGTTTTGCCCCGGGAAACATGGTACGGTAAATCTAGTTTATAGATTACGCAAGAGTAAGGAGGAACGTAAGAAATGGCTGATTACCGTAAAATGTGGGAAGAACTTGGAATGGACCTGGAGACCCATGACCAGCTGTGCGCCGTGCTGCCCCAGGCATTCGGGGACGTCTATCTGTCCCAGGAGAACCGCCCGGAGAGTATGGATTACTATAACATGGTGGTTGCGGATATCCACGGTATCCGCCCGGCGGAGCTGATCGAGCACCAGAAGAAGGGCGGAAAGGTATTCGGAACCTTCTGTGTCTATGTGCCGGATGAGATCGTGTTCGCGGCAGGCGGCATCGCCACCGGGCTGTGCGGCGGTTCCCAGTTCTGGGTGCCCGGCGGGGAGAAGGTGCTTCCCACCAATACCTGCCCGCTGATCAAGGCTTCCGTGGGAGCAAGACTGGACCGCACCTGTCCATTCTTCCGGATCGCGGATATCTACGTGGGAGAGACTACCTGCGACGGAAAGAAGAAAGCCTGGGAGATCCTGGCGGAAGATGTGCCGGTCTATGTGATGGACCTGCCGCAGATGAAGCGGGCCAAAGATATTCAGGCCTGGGCGGAGGAGATCGCGGCCTTCAAGGACAAGGTAGAAGAGGTTACCGGAAATAAAGTGACTGCCGAGTCTCTGGCAGAGAGTATCCGTCTTATCAACGGCAAGAGAAAAGCCCTGGAGCGTCTGTATGAGACCAGGAAGAATGACAAGCTTCCCATCAGCGGCCGGGATGTACTTCTGATCTCCCAGATCGCGTTCTATGACGATCCGGGAAGATTTACCCAGATGACCAACAAGCTGTGCGACGAGCTGGAGCAGCGGATCGCGGACGGCGTCAGCGTATTCCCGGAAGGGACCAAGCGGATCATGCTGACCGGAACTCCGATGGCCATTCCCAACTGGAAGATCCACAATATCGTAGAGACCAGCGGCGGCGCGGTAGTCTGTGAAGAAATGTGCACCGGAACCCGTTACTTTGAGAAACAGGTGGACGAGAGCGGTCAGACTGTAGATGAAGAGATCCAGGCGCTGGCCAACCGGTACATGAACATCAACTGCGCCTGCTTCACGCCCAACACCGGAAGGATCGACGACATTCTCCGGCTGGCGAAGGAGTACAAGGTAGACGGTATCATTGACATCAATCTGAAATTCTGCAACCTGTACGATACAGAAGGCTATCTGGTTGAGAAGGCGATGAACGAAGCAGGGATCCCGGTACTTGGCATCGAGACCGATTACACCGACAGCGACGCTCAGCAGCTGCGCACCCGAATCAGCGCATTTATTGAAATGCTGAACAACTAGGAAGGATTTGCAAGAAGGAAGGATCTGTATGGAGAATATCCAGCATTATGTGCTGTTTCCCAACCATGACAACGGGATGCGGCTCTACCGGGAACTGAAGAAGATGGGGCTTAAAGCAACCATCGCGCCCACGCCCCGGGCGGCCAGCAAATGCTGCGGCATCTCGCTGATCGTACAGGAGGAGGATCTGGATAAGATCCGGGAATGTGTCCGGGAGCAGGGGATCGAGATCCTGAAGATCGTGGCTCTGGAGCGGGATATCAACGCAAACCGGGACCGGTATTGTTAGAAAAACAGACTGTTTGCATGAAAGCCTCTGGTTTCTGAGAATTTCTCTCAGAAACCAGAGGCTTTTGACTGTCTGCCGCTGGAAAATAGAAAAGGTTTGTGCTAAGATAAAAAACGGAGTGAAAAACAAACGCGAAACGGCGCTTGCAAATAAAAAAGGAGTGTTGACAATGACAAAAGTAGATGTTATCTCAGGATTCCTGGGAGCCGGGAAGACCACATTTATCAAAGAGCTGATCAATAAAGTCTTTGTGGGAGAGAAGCTGGTGCTGATCGAGAATGAATTTGGCGAGATCGGCATTGACGGCGGATTCTTAAAAGACGCAGGGATTGAGATCACGGAAATGAATTCCGGCTGTATCTGCTGCACCCTTGTGGGAGATTTCAGCAAGGCTTTGCAGAAGGTGCTGGAGGAATATCATCCGGACCGGGTGATCATCGAGCCTTCCGGCGTGGGCAAGCTGTCGGATATTGTGAAAGCCATCGAGGACGTAAAGCGGGACGCGGATATTGAGATCAGCGGCAGGATCACGGTGGTTGACGGGAAAAAGGCGAAGATGTATCTGAAGAATTTCGGGGAATTCTTCCAGGATCAGGTGGCCCACGCTTCCACCATCGTGATCAGCCGGACCCAGTCCATGACTCCGGAGAAGATCGAGGAGTGCGTGCACATGCTCCGGGAGGAGAATAAGGAGGCCACGATCATCTCCACTCCCTGGAAGGAACTTGGCCAAGATGCCATCATCCGGGCGCTGGAGCATGGAGCCCAGATCGAGGACTTGCTGGAAGAACACCATCATCATGAGCATGAGCACGACCATGACCATGAGCATTGCTGCGGTCATGACCATCATCACGAGCACGAGCATGATCACTGCCACGACCATCATCACCATGATCATGACCATTGCTGTGACCATGATCATCACCATCATCACGCGGATGAGGTATTTACAAGCTGGGGCAGAGAGACTGCTCACAGATATACGGAAGAGGAGATGGACTTCCTTCTGAAGGCCCTGTCAGAGACAGAAGGCTACGGGACCATCCTCCGTTCCAAAGGGATCATCGGGATGGCGGACGGAAGCTGGAAGCAGTTTGATCTGGTGCCGGAGGAATATGAGGTCCGGGAAGGCCAGCCGGACTATACCGGCCGTATCTGTGTGATCGGCACAGATCTGAAAGAAGAGGAACTGGAGAAACTGTTCCATATTTAGAAAGGCGGGGATCATATGAGTACACCGGTATTTGTGTGTACAGGATTTTTAGACAGTGGAAAGACCACCCTTGTCAAGGATACGCTGATGGAGCAGGACTGGATCGAGCCGGGCCTGACCCTTCTGATCGTGTGTGAGGAAGGAGAAGAAGAGTACTCCAAAGAATATCTGGAGGCCCATGAGATGGTGATGCTGACGGTGGAGGAGCCGGAGCAGCTGAACCGTGAGTTCTTTGTCAACTGTGTGAAGAATTATCATCCCTCCCAGGTGGTCATCGAGTACAATGGAATGTGGAACCTGGGAGAGCTTCTGAGTAAGAAATATCCCAAAGGCTGGGAGATCCAGGGGATCTATTCTACTGTAAACGGAGAAACCCTGGACATGTATCTGAAGAACATGCGCAATCTTCTGATGGAGCAGCTGACAGAATCCAGTCTGATCGTGGTCAACCGCTGTGACCGGTCGGTGGACCGCTCCGGGTTCCGCCGGGCGCTGAAGGTGCAGAATCCGCTGGCCCAGCTGATCTTTGAAGATCCGGAGGGGCAGATCATACAACCCTCGGCAGAGGATCTTCCCTATGATGTGAAAGGCGACCGGATCGTGATCGAGGACATCGACTTTGGCGTCTGGTATGTAGACGCCTACGATCATCCGGGGCTTTATCTTCACAAGGAGATCGAGTTTGTAGCCCAGGCGTTCCGCCCCAAGGGAATGGGGGAGGACATGTTCGTCCCGGTGCGCAAGATCATGACCTGCTGCGCCAACGATATGAGGTTCTATGGATATCCCTGCAAGGTTGAGAAAGGGACGAAGGTTCCTCTTAAGAAATGGATCCGCGTGACCGCCCGGTTTGAGTTTGAGCCGGTGCCGCCCTATGGAAACCGGCAGCCCGTGCTCTATCTGGTCCGGATGGAGCCGGCGAAGAAGCCGGAAGAAGAAGTGGTGTATCTGGGATAAATTCGGGTTTGTAGGGATGACATGGCAGCGATCAGACGCACGAAAACGGAGTCAGCCCCTGCAGCGAATCCGAAAATGTTCGCGAAGAATCCTTAACATCAAAACACAGAAGATTTCATGACCAGAGCAATTCGCCGGGAAATCTGATGATTTCCCAGCTCAGGCTCTTTTCAGATTTGACTGGAAGTCAAATCTTCCCATGAAATCTTCTGTGTTTTTCTGTAACGGATTCTAATGCTCCAATACGGATTCTCTGCAGGGGCTGACTTCGTTTTCTATGCATTCTGATTCTGTCAAGACATGTACAAAGCTCTGGAGGTATTTTTGCCGGCCGCAGGCCGACTAACACTTGCCAGGCTTTTGTCGGGACAGTTGGCGATAAGGCGGGGTCCGGATGATTGCGGAGGTTAAGCGTTAGCCTCGGAGCAATCGCCGCTCCCGCCTCTCGGGAAACATCCGCCAGGGAAATTATTCTGTGGTCTTCCGGCGGATGAGGACGGGAGTGATGACCTCGTGGACCGGTTCCTTTAAAGGCGCGGGCCTGCGCTTTTTACGTTCTTCCATCTGGGAAGAAAGCAGTTCCATAGCCTTTTGGGCGATGACGGAGATCTGTTGTCCTACCGTACTGATGGGGAGGACGGCCTCTTCAGAGATGGGGGAGTTGTCAAACCCGATGATCCGGTAGGTGTCCGGCAGTTTCCCATATCGCTGGAATAAAAGATTCAGAAGGACGTTTGCGTGAGTATCATTGGGCATGAAAATGCCCTTTTTCTTATTGGGATATTTTTTCTCCAGCCCATCCAGAAGTTCCAAGATCCTGGTTTTGTTTTCGGTGAAAGAATTCCCCAGATCCGTCAGGATCAGTTCATAGGGGAAATCAGCTTTTTCACAGGTGTCTACAAAGCCATGGATCCGCCCGGAAGAGGGAATGGAGTCGGGAATATCCGCGTTTACATGGATCAGGACGTCGCACTGGATTTTCTGAAGGAGGCTTGCAGCCTGGACGCCCCCCATATAGTTGTCGGTGTTGACGCTGGAGATGTACTGGTCCTCCCGTTCAATGCCCACAACGGGAATGTTGTAGGAGGCAAGCTCCCTGGAAGAGATGGTAGGACTTAAGATGATCATGCCTTCAATATTGTAGGCAAGAAGTTCTTCAATGTATCTGCGTTCAATATTCGCCTTGGCATTTCCGGCAAAAACAAGGAATTTATAGCCAAAAGATTCATAAGTGTCCAGAAGCTGGTTGAGCATTTCTGAATAGTAATGCATATAAAGATTGGGGACGATCACGCCTACGAATTCTGTTCTGCCGCTGGCCAGGATCCGTCCCACTTTGTTTTCTTTATAATCCAGCGCTACCAGCGCGTCCGCGATCTTCTGCTGATTTTCCAGAGTAAGGGAATCAGGGTCGTTAAAATATCGGGATATGGTGGTTTTTGAAAAGTTTGTATAAGCGGCGATATCCGCAAAGGTCACTTTTTTGGATTTCATTGATATTGCCTTCCTTTTTGTAAATAGATATCTGACAGTTACAGTATAGCAGAGAAATCTGTTTGGAATCAATAAAGTAACCGGTAACAAAACCGGTTTTGTGAAAGTTGTACAGAAAAAGGAATGGGAAAATGGAAGAAGTGACGAAAGTGCTTTTTCCTGTTGACAGCCAGGCATTTCCGTTCTATGATTTCTATAAAAGAACCGGTTACTTAACCGGTAACGAAAACGGTTACAATGGATTGTTATGAAGAAGAAGGAGGAGATGAAATGAGAAAGCGTTTGCTGTGCCTGCTGGGGATTCTTTTTGCTGTGTCGGTCCTTGCAGGCTGTCAGCAGAAAGATCCGGAACCCGGCGAGGTGGCAGGATATGATGAAGGTGAAGAATATCTGTCCATCTGGGTCCACTCGATCGAAGACACCGAGGAAGGACAGGCATACAGAGAGTCTGTAGACAGTTTTAATGAGGCATATGACGGAACTTATTTTGCGGATATCGAGTTTGTGCCCAGGAATGACAGTGGAGGCGGTTACTCAGATAAGGTAAATGCTTCTGTTATGGCAGGAGGGCTTCCGGATGTGCTTACGGTGGACGGCCCGAATATATCTGCTTATGCGGCCAACGGGATCATCCAGCCACTGGCAGATCTAACTGAGGAGGAAGAAAGTGAATATCTTCCCTCCATCATCGAACAGGGAACGGTAGATGATGACCTGTATGCCCTGGGCGTAATGGAGTCCAGTGTAGGCCTTTACTACAATAAGGACATTCTTGAGGAGGCGGGGATCGAAGTGCCGGACAGCGATCATCCCTGGACCTGGTCAGAGTTTACAGACATCCTTGAGGAACTGAAGCCGCTGATGGAGGAAAAGGACGGATATCCGCTGGATATGACCTTCCCGGTAGGCGAGACCAGTATTTATTACTTTGCCCCCTTTGTCTGGTCCGGCGGCGGGGAACTGGTCAGCGACGACGGCCTTACGGCGGACGGATACTTCAACTCAGAGCAGACGGCCGAGGCCATGGAGTATTTCCGGTCTGTGGTTGAAAATGGCTATATGTCGGAGGCTCCCATCGATCACTTGTTTGAAAGCGGCCGGGCTGCATTTAAGTTTGACGGCGCATGGGAAGTCAATACAGTTTACAACAGCTATCCGGATCTTGATCTGGGAGTCGCGCCCTATGTGGTCAGCGACGACTGGGACGGCGGAAGGTATACGCCCACAGGCTCCTGGGCATTTGCGGCTTCATCTGAGACAGAAGATATCGAAGGCGCCACAGAGCTGGTCAAATGGATGAGCGGCGTGGACAGCGGGATAAGGATCTGGGAAATGGCGAAGAGTTTCCCGTCTACCTACAAGGCATTTGAGAATATCGATGTGTTCCAGACGGACGAGAACTACAAGGCTTTGTACGACCAGTTGAGCAATTACGGACATCCGCGGCCGAAGACCCCGGCTTATCCTCAGGTGAGCACTTCTTTCCAGGAAGTACTGGAGAGTGTGGCGCTGGGAGGAAAGGACACACAGGAAGAGCTTGACAAGGCTGTGGAACGGATCAACTCGAAATTGGAACGTTATGCGAGGGAATAAGAGATGAGAAGAAAAAATTCAATCATGGGAATGGCATTTTTCGGACCTGCGCTGGTGCTGCTGACGCTGTTTTTGTTCCTGCCGATGCTGCTTACCTTTGGATTCAGCTTTACCGATTATTTTGCGTTGAATCCGGAACTGACACATTTCGTAGGCCTGGAAAATTATATCAACATTTTTAAAGACGACCTTTTTGTACAGTCGTTCTTAAATACCGTAAAATTTGTAGTTATCATCGTGCCGCTGCAGTGCGGCGGCGCTCTGCTCCTGGCGCTTGCCATCAATAAGGCGGCCCACTGCAAGAAATATTTTAAAGTGGCGTTTTTCGTGCCGGTAGTTATGTCGCTTGCAGTTGTGTCCACGCTGTGGATGCAGATCTACAGCCCGGAAGGGATCCTGAACACGCTGCTGGCAAATGTGGGGATTGATACCCAGCCCTTTATCCACAGCGCGGATCAGGCGCTGCCGTCCATTGCCATCATGAGCGTATGGCAGGGCGTGGGCTATCAGATGATCATTTTCCTGGGAGGTCTGCAGAACATCAGCCCTGCGCTCTATGAAGCGGCAGAGATGGATCACGCTACCGCCTGGCAGAAATTTAAGGATATTACCCTGCCGGAATTAAAACCACTGTGCGTGTTTGTGTTCATCACAGTTACCATCGGCGCGTTCCGGATGCTGGTACAGCCCATGGTCATGACAGGCGGCGGACCGGATCATTCTACTTACACGCTGGTATATGATATTTACGAGACGGGTACAGTCAACTGGGAGATGGGTCTGGCGTCCACGATGGCCATTGTATTTACGATATTTGTGGTAGTCCTGACGATCATCCAGAATATGCTGACAAAGGATAAGGAAGGAGGAGAAAAGCATGTTCACAAAAAAGCAAAGGCAAATTAACTGGATCCTTGTGGCGGTGCTGCTGGTGCTCTCCATTTTCTTCCTGTTCCCGGTGATCTGGATGCTGGCTAACTCCTTTAAGCCGGACGCGGCGATCACAGCGGACATGAATACCATTGCGGCGTTTATCCCGCCGGCCTTAAACGGCAGTTTCTTTGACAATTATATTTCCATTATCACGGACACCAGCTTCCTGCGGTATATGGGGAATACCCTTCTCTATGCGGCGATCCTGATCGTGCTGAGTATCGTGGTAAACGGCCTTGCCGGATACGCGCTGGCCAAGATCCGCTTCCCCTTCCGGGAGCAGTGGCTGATGATCATTATCATGCTTCTGATCGTGCCCACAGAGACGGTCATAACCATTCATTTCCTGATCATTGCCAAGGCGGGACTTTTAAATACCATCCTGGGCTATATCCTGCCGCTGATCGTGAATCCGTTTAACATCTTTTTGTTCCGCCAGGTGTTTGTCAGTCTGCCGGATGATGTGTACGAGGCGGCCCAGCTGGACTTCTGCGGCCCGGTGAAATACTTTTTCACCATGGTCCTGCCCATGTCCAAGACCGTTGTGGCAACAGTCAGCGTGTTTACATTCCTGAATGTGTGGAACGACTATCTCTGGCCCTCCCTGGTGTTTACCTCCAGCGATCTTCTGACGGCGCAGATCGGTCTGAATTCCATCACGTCCAATGAAAACACCACCATGGGTCAGACCCTGGCAGTTATCACACTTGTAACTATACCAGTCATCATCATCTACTCTCTGTTCTCCAAGCAGATCGTAGAGGGTGTTACTTCAACAGGTTCAAAGGAAGGATAAAAAGATGAGCTTTATAGAATTTAAAAATGTATGTAAAATGTATCCGGGATCAAAAGTCAATACAGTTGACGATTTTAATCTGAATATTGAAGAAAAGGAATTTATCGCGTTCGTCGGTCCTTCCGGCTGCGGGAAATCCACAACCCTGCGCATGATCGCGGGATTTGAGGAGATCACCGGAGGAGAACTCTACATAGACGGGAAGAAAGTCAATGAGATGGCTCCAAGAGACAGAGGCATTGCCATGGTGTTCCAGAATTACGCTCTCTATCCCCATATGACGGTGGAGAAGAATATCGGCTATGGACTGAAAAATATGAAGCTGCCTGCAGATGAGATCAAGAAGAAAGTAGACTGGGCCATTAAAGTGCTGGGACTGGAAGAGTACCGGACCCGCAAGCCCAAGAATCTCTCCGGCGGCCAGCGCCAGAGAGTTGCTCTTGGAAGAGCGATCGTGAAGAATCAGAAACTGTTCCTGATGGATGAACCACTTTCCAATCTGGACGCGAAACTCCGCGTCAGCATGCGGACTGAGATCAGTAAGCTTCACAGGGAACTGGGAGCTACCACCATCTATGTGACCCATGACCAGGTAGAAGCCATGACCATGGCTGATCGGATCGTGATCATGAAGGAAGGCGTGATCCAGCAGGTTGGGAAGCCTATGGAACTGTATGATCATCCCAAGAATCAGTTTGTGGCAGGATTTATCGGTTCTCCGCAGATGAATTTCTTTGATGTGACTGTGGAAAATAATGTTGTAACATTTGCAGATGGAAACAAGATCACCTTACCTGAAAATGTACTGCAGCTTCTGAAGGGACATGAAGGTTCTATGACCCTTGGTATCCGGGGCGAGGACATCAAGACCGAAGACCGGTATCTGGAGCAGTACAGGGAAAATATCCAGCATGCAGTCATCACGGATACAGAGGTTATGGGAAATGAGAACAACCTTTACTTCCAGTTTGGCGGTACGCAGGCGGTTGCCCGGGTATCCAAGTATGAGGTTGCTCAGGTGGGCGACACCATCGATTTCGTATTCATGCCGGAGAAGCTGCATTTCTTTGACAAAGAGACAGGAATTAACTACACAGAAGAGTAAAAGTACGGAGGCAGTATGAAAGGACAGCACAGATTACACTTAAAAGCGCCGGATAACTGGATCAACGATCCCAACGGATTTATCTATTACAAAGGGCAGTACCATCTGTTCTATCAGTATTTCCCCTATG
>NZ_DBGCJQ010000047.1:0-28760 GCF_048354975.1 Massilistercora timonensis
AGGTTGGTCTGAATGGGGAACATGGCAAAACAAAATTCCAGGATCCTGGCCGCAACGATGATGGCCACCGCGATCCCCACAAAAATGGGAAACATGAACCGGACGCTTTCCTTGAACTCCTTGCGCAGGTGGGTGATGGCGTGGATCAGTTTGTCATAGATCCCCATGGCCACCATCATGGTCCCTCCGCTGACTCCCGGAATAATATTGGCGATTCCGATCACAAGCCCCTGAAGCAATTTCTTCAGCATGGTCAAAAACTCTCCTTTACTTCTTCATATAATTTCGCAAAAATTCAAATAAGATCTCCATTTCTTCCTCGGTGCCAATGGTGACCCGCAGGTAATCCTCGATCCGGGGACTTCCCCAGAAACGCACATAGATCCCTTCTTCTTTCAGCGCCTGGAACAATTCCTCACCGGAATACTCCGGATGGGTGACAAAGAGGAAGTTGGCCTTCGAATCCAGACAGCAAAATCCCAGCCTGGCAAACTCTTCTTTCGCCCGTTCCCGGGTCCTGATGATCTTCCGGAGATTCTCCTCAAAATACTTCCGGTCCTCAAGAGCCGCCGACCCGCATGCGATAGACGCCTGATTCATGGTATAAGAGTTAAAGGAAAACTTGGCGTCCAGAAGATATTTGATAAGCGCCGGGCTGGCAATGGCATATCCGATACGCATCCCCGCCATGGAGCGGGCCTTGGAGAAGGTCTGGGTCACGATCAGATTGTCGTAACGGTCCAGAAGCTCCAGGGCGGACCGGCCTCCAAAGTCAATATAAGCCTCGTCTACGATCACGATCACATCCCGGTTGTGGTTCAGGATCTCCTCCACCGTCTCCAGTTCCTCATAGATCCCGGTGGGAGCATTGGGGTTTGGGAAAATGATCCCCCCGTTCTCCCCGTAATAATCCTCCTTCACCAGCCGGAAGTCCTCATCCAGCGGCTTGCACTCATAGGGGATCCGATAGAGATCCGCCCAGACCTTATAGAAGGAATAAGTGACGTCCGGGAAGAAAATGGGCTTCTCAGAATTAAAGAAGGTCAGGAAGCACATGGACAGCACGTCGTCGGAGCCAACCCCCACGAACACCTGATCCTCCCCCACGCCGTACCAGTCCGCCAGATGGCGCACCAGCTCCCGGCAGTCCGGGTCCGGATAGAGCCGCTGCCGGTCTGTGTCCAGCTCCTGAAGGGCTTTTTTCACCCCCGGCGCCGGCGGATAGGGATTCTCATTGGTATTCAGTTTCACCACCGGGCGCCTGGGCTGCTCTCCCGGAACATAAGGCTGTACTTTCCGTATATTTTTCTCAAATGCTTTCATCTAAAAATACTCCTTGGCCAGCTCCCGGAATTTAGGCAGGGAGTTCACGATGGTCTCATAGGATACGCAGTAGGCAATGCGCACATAGCCGGGACATGCAAAGGAACTTCCCGGTACCAGCAGGATGTTGTACTTCTTCGCCGCGGCGCAGAATTCCTTCTCATCCGCCACCGGGGACTTCACAAAGAGATAGAAAGCTCCCTCCGGCTTGATACAGGTGAAGCCGCATTCCTTCAGCCCGTTGTAAAGGGTCTCCCGGTTCCGGTCATAGTAAGAGATATCCGTCTTCTCATGGATACATTTGGCCACTACCTTCTGCTGCAGTGTAGGAGCATTGACAAATCCCAGGATCCTGGTCGCCACGTTGGCCGCCGTCAGAAGATCCCCGCTGTCCTTCACCTCGTCCGGGATCACCAGATAACCGATCCGCTCTCCCGGAAGTGACAGAGATTTGCTGTAGGAGTATCCCACAATGGTATTGGCATAATATTTGGTCAGGTAGGGCACCTCCGCCCCGTCGTAAACCAGCTCCCGGTAAGGCTCATCGGAGATCAGATAGATCTCTGTGCCGTACTCTTCCTGTTTTTGCTCCATGATCGCCGCCAGCTTCTTGATGGTCTCCTCAGAGTAGACCACGCCGGTGGGATTGTTGGGTGTATTGACGATCACCGCCTTGGTCTTGGGCGTGATCTTTTTCTCAAATTCATCAAGCTTAGGCTGGAAGGTCTCCGTATCCGGGGAGATCTCCACCAGAACGCCGTCATAGTTGCTGGTATAAGCCCGGTACTCTCCGAAATACGGGGCAAAGGTGATCACCTCGTCCCCCGGGTTGATCAGGCTCTTCAGGATCACGTTCAGGCCGCCGGCCGCGCCCACGGTCATGATGATATTTTTACCTTCAAACTTTGTGCCGAAACGCTGGTTCAGAGAATCCGCCACTGTCTGGCGCACATCCGCGTATCCGCTGTTGCTGTTGGTGTAGCCGTGGAGCACCAGAGGATCCTCCCCTTCCACCAGATCCAGGATCGCCTGCTTCACCGACTCCGGCGCCGGCACGTTGGGATTGCCCAGACTGAAATCAAACACATTCTCCGCCCCGTAGATCCCTGCCAGGCGGTTGCCTTCCTCAAACATCGCCCGGATGGCGGAACTGTTGGCCACCAGGCCTTTCATTTTCTCTGCTATCATCGCTTATCTCTCCTTTTCTGTAACCATTCCTTTTTCTACCATAAATACCGGCCGGTAGGAAAGCTTGGCTTTGCGCAGGCCTTCTGAACCTGTGTCTTCCTCCCGGTTGATATATTGATATCCTGCGCAGGCGTGCTCCGCAAACTGCTGGTTGATCATGGGATAGGCTCCCGGCACCTCCGCGAATGCCTTCTCAATGTGGACCACAAAGGTATCGGAACAGACTGGTTCCCCCAGGGTGAAGGCCACGATCCTTCCTCCTGCCCTGAGAAGCCCGCCCGTCAGTTCCAGCTCTTCAAACAACCGCAGGGCGTTGAGGGTCACGCACATCTCCGCGTTCTTCTCCCGATCGTCATCGCAGCCGTTCTCATTGCGCCACTTCAGGGCCATCTGGAAGCACTCCTCCAGATTCTCCTTGTGAATGGGCTCATAGCTCCAGTCATCCCCATAGGTGTTCTTAAATTTATTGATATGGTTCCGCTTGCCGTGCAGCTTCTTCCCGGCCAGGGTGATCAGTTTCTCCGACTCATACACATAATCTGCCTGATCCCGGTCATACTCGATCTGAAACCGCCCCGGATACCAGCGCTCCAGCCGCTCAAAATCTGCCGGTGTCACGTTATACATACTAAAGGGAAATCCGTTCCTCTCACTGAATTCCATCATCTGCTCCAGAGCCTTTTGCACCGCTTCGTCTTCCCCTGCCGGAAAGGCATAGGACAGATGATCCTCATCCTGGCTCTTAAAGACCAGGGCCCCTTCAATCACCGCCCACTTCACCGGGTACTGCCGGGACCAGAGATACACGTTGACAAAGGTCCGCTCACAGCTTCTGCTGGTATGATGCTTAAAATAATGGGAAATGATCTCTTTATCTTCTAGTTCTGCCTTCTTAAACTGACTGTCTTCCATAAAGTCCCTTTCTTGTGATTCCTGCATTTACTTGTAATTGCACGTGTTTTAGTATAGCATTTTCTTCAAAATCTTACAAGCCGTGCCCCCAATTGTAAACTTTATTTTTCATTTTGGTTTACAATTAAGGGTATTTTATGATATAGTAATGCCCATCAAAGGAGGTATCCTGCTTATGAACCATTCTTCCACTGATCTTGTCTATATGGCTCTGGGGGCAGTGCTCATCGCTCTGTGTTCCTGGATCACCGTCCCGGCGGCGGTTCCCTTTACCATGCAGACCTTCGCGGTGTTTTTCATCCTTTCCGCCTTGGGCGGCAAACGAGGTACGGTCACCATCCTGGTCTATATCGCCCTGGGGGCTGCCGGCGTCCCGGTATTCTCCCAGTTTGGCGCTGGCCCGGGCGTACTCCTTGGCAATACCGGCGGCTACATCCTGGGCTTTCTTGCCATGGGACTTACCTATTGGGGGATCACCGCTCTTCTGGGAGAGACAAGAAAGATCCGGTTCCTGGGGCTTCTCCTGGGCCTGGTGGTCCTTTATGCCTTTGGCACCGCCTGGTTCCTTCTTCTTTACACCAGGACTCAGGAAAGTATGGGGATCTTTCCCGTTCTTGGCTGGTGCGTCTTCCCCTTTGTGATCCCGGACCTTGTGAAGCTGGGACTTGCCCTGGCTCTGGAGCGGCGGCTGGGAAAGAGTCTTTCTCTTCAGTGATCGCAATAAAAATGCCGGCAGTCTTTTGAAACTGCCGGCGTTTTACTTTCTCTATTCGTTTTCATTCATATTCGCCAGCTTCGCGGCCTGGTCCGCCGCAGTCAGGCTGTCGATGATCTCGTCCAGATCTCCGTTCAGCACAGAATCCAGCTTGTGCAGAGTCAGCTTGATCCGATGGTCCGTCACTCTTCCCTGGGGGAAGTTGTAGGTACGGATCTTCTCAGAGCGGTCTCCCGTTCCGATCTGACTTCTTCTGGCCTCCGCCTCGGACGCCTGCTTTTTCTCCATCTCCAGGTCATAAAGTTTGGAACGCAGAAGCTTGAAGGCCTTCTCCTTATTCTGGAGCTGGGACTTCTCAGTCTGGCTGTAGATCACGATCCCGGTGGGATAGTGGGTCAGACGGACCGCAGAGTCCGTGGTGTTTACACACTGACCTCCGTTTCCGGAAGCGCGCATCACGTCGATCCGGATATCCTTCTCATCGATCACCACATCCACGTCCTCCGCCTCCGGCATGATGGCAACGGTTATGGTGGAAGTATGGATACGCCCGCCGCTCTCCGTCTCCGGCACCCGCTGTACCCGGTGAACGCCGCTTTCATATTTCAGACGGGAGTAAGCTCCCTGTCCGGTGATCATGAACACACACTCCTTGAAGCCGCCGATGCCGTTCTCATTGAGGGAGATCATCTCCACCTTCCAGCGGCGGCCCTCTGCGTAGTGCAGGTACATCCGGTAGATCTCCGCCGCGAAGAGGGCAGCCTCATCGCCGCCGGCTCCGGCCCGGATCTCCACCATAACGTTCTTATCGTCATTGGGGTCCTTGGGAAGAAGGAGGATCTTCAGTTCATGCTCCAGCTCTTCCACCCTTGC
The DNA here is from genome assembly GCF_048354975.1 of Massilistercora timonensis. NCBI lineage: Bacteria > Bacillati > Bacillota > Clostridia > Eubacteriales > Massilistercora > Massilistercora timonensis. The sequence continues at coordinate 5,012 of NZ_DBGCJQ010000047.1, forward strand.
CTTGGCCTCATTCAGTTCTTCCTTGGCCAGCTCCCGCATCTCCTCGTCAGACTCTTCCTCCAGCATATCCAGGCTGTCCTGGATGGCCTGTTTGCTGGCTTTATACTCCTTGTATGCCTCCACGATCGGAGTCAGGTCATTCTGCTCCTTCATAAGCTTCCGGAACCGCTCCTGGTCATTGGCCACATCCGGCTCCTGAAGTTCGCTCAGGATCTCATCCAGACGGATGAGCAGATCTTCCAGTTTATCAAACATCTCTTGTTTCCTCCTCTATTTTCCATATCGTCCCCGCACAACGCGGTCATTTCCCGACAGATCCTTCTTCACTTCCACTTCCTGGTACCCGGCGGCCTCAAGGAGACCTCTCACTGCTTCTCCCTGATCCCAGCCGATCTCCAGCATGAGAAATGCGCCATCTCTTAAATACTTTCCTGCCTCCGCCGCGATCCTGCGGTAGAAATAAAGGCCGTCCTCGTGGCCGTCAAGAGCCAGCGCCGGATCGTGGAGCCTTACTTCCTCCTGAAGGCCCGAAAGCTCACCGGAGGGAATATAAGGCGGATTGGATACCAGAAGATCAAAGGGGCCTTCCAGCTTCTCAAAGAGATCTCCCCGGACCCAGGCAAGCTGGTCTCCCGGGATCTCAAGCCGTCTTCCGTTTTCTTCCGCCACCTTCAGGGCTTCCCGGGAGATATCCGCCCCGGTCCCTTTCAGTCCGGCTATCCCCTGCTTTTCTCCCAGCTTCAGGAGACTTAGGAGGATACATCCGGATCCGGTGCACAGATCCAGGATCTCCATCTTTGGCTTCAGCACCCCAAGCGCTTCTTCCACAAGGGTCTCCGTATCCTGGCGGGGGATCAGCACATGCTCATTCACCTGGAAGGAGAATCCCATAAATTCCTGTTCTCCGGTGATATGCTGCAGTGGGATCCTCTCCGCCCTCTGGCGGATCACATCCCGGTACCGGAGGACTTCCTCTTCCTCCATCCCGGCTTCCGGATTCCCGTAATACCGGGCTTTGGATATCCCTGTGACAAATTCCAGCAGATACCAGGCGTCCAGGTCAGCGTCCGGAACGCCGGATAACTCAAGCTGTTCTTTCCCTTCCCGGTATATCGTTTGAAGTGTGGAAATTTTCTGCTTCATATGCTCTCCAGTCAAATACTGCTTCTACCGCCGCGATGGCCACCTCGATCATGCTCTCGTCCGGCTCCCTGGTGGTCAGCTTCTGAATGGCAAGACCCGGCCTGCTTAAGAGATTCACCACCGGGTTCTCACTTCTTCCCGCCAGCTTCAGGACCTCATAGGACACCCCTGCGATCACCGGCAGGAGCAGGACCCTTATAGCCACCCGCATCACCGGGGACTCCACCTGGATAAGAAGCAGCAGCACAATGCTGATAGCCAGCACAAAGAACAGGAAACTGGTGCCGCAGCGCTTATGCTGCCGGGAACTTTGTTTTACATTCTCCACCGTCAGCGGCAGCCCGTGTTCAATACAGTTGATGCACTTGTGCTCCGCCCCGTGGTACATGAAGGTCCTCTGGATATCCTCCATCCGGGAGATCAGCATCACATAAGCCACAAAAATGCCGATCCGGACAAATCCTTCGATCACGGTGCGCACATGGTAGGAGGACACCCACCTGCCAAGCAGGGAAGAAAGAAGGTAAGGCAATACCATAAAGATAGCCACAGCCACCACCACTGAGAAGGCCACTGTCCCTCTCATGAGCCATTTCTCCCGGCGTTCTCTCCGGGCTGCTTCCTCATGGGTAAGAGGCGCTTCTTCCTTTTCCTCCTCTTCCTCATAGAAGCTGGCGGAAAAAGTCAGCGTCCGGATCCCCAGCACCATAGAATCAATGAAATTGAAAATCCCCCGAACAAAAGGGATGGTAGTCAGCGGCTTCCAGGGAATGATCCCCGGGTAGGTATCTTTCTGCACAAAAATCTCTCCGTCGGGCTTTCGCACCGCCACGGCGTAATCCTCCCTGTGCTTCATCATGATCCCTTCCAGGACCGCCTGACCTCCGATATTCGATGATTTCATAAAGCTCCTTTTTCTTGTATCCTTCAAGTTAAAAAGGGTTGAGATCCTTAAAAACCTCAACCCGACTCTTGTAAACTTATTTACCCATTCCGTATTTCTTATTGAACTTATCAACACGGCCGCGAGCCTGAGCAGCTTTCTGCTGACCGGTGTAGAACGGATGGCATTTGGAACAGATCTCTACGTGGATGTCTTTGTTGGTAGAACCTGTTACAAACGTGTTGCCGCAGTTACAAGTTACCGTTGCCTGATAATACTCTGGATGGATTCCCTGTTTCATGATTTCACCTCTTCTTTATTATGCTTCGCTTGATGCGATGATCTTTCGTTTTCTAAACAGCTTTGTTATTGTATCACAAAAGCCGCCTATTGTCTAGATTAATTTTGTCTTTTTTACCATTTGTATCAGTTCCTGGTTGTTGTGGGTCCGGGAGAACATGGTAAGGATGTTGTCCACCGCCTCATCGGAGCGAAGTCCGTTCAGCGCTCTGCGCATGGTCTCCACTGCCTCCAGCTCTTCCTGACTGAGCAGAAGGTCTTCCCGCCGGGTGCTGGACTTGGGAATATCGATGGCCGGGAACATCCGCTTTTCTGACAGCTTCCGGTCAAGGACAAGCTCCATATTGCCGGTTCCCTTGAACTCCTCATAGATCACATCGTCCATCTTGCTCCCCGTGTCCACCAGGGCTGTGGCAAGGATGGTAAGGCTTCCGCCTTCCCGCATATTCCGGGCCGCTCCGAAGAACCGCTTGGGCATGTGCAGAGCCGCCGGATCCAAACCACCGGACAGGGTCCTTCCTGACGGGGGAACCGTCAGGTTGTAGGCCCTGGCAAGCCTTGTGATGCTGTCCAGCAGGATCATCACGTCCTTCTTGTGTTCCACCAGACGTTTCGCCCGCTCGATCACCATCTCCGACACCCGCTTGTGATGCTCCGGCAGTTCGTCGAAGGTGGAATAGATCACTTCTACATTCTCTCCCTCAATGGTCTCCTTGATATCTGTCACTTCCTCCGGCCGCTCATCGATCAGCAGGATCAGAAGATGGATCTCCGGGTTATTCTGCCGTACAGAGAGTGCCACTTGTTTAAGCAAAGTGGTCTTTCCTGCTTTCGGCGGAGACACGATCATTCCTCTCTGCCCCTTTCCGATGGGGGACAGAAGATCCATGATCCGCATGGCTGTGCTTGTCCTTCCCCGCTCCAGCTTCAGCCGCTCATCGGGAAAAATGGGCGTCATGTCTTCAAAATTCGCCCGGCGCATAGCCCTCATAGGATCGATCTCATTGATCCTGGTCAGGTACAGAAGCGCACTGAACTTCTCCTGCTGAGTCTTGATCCTGGTATGTCCCTCCAGGATATCCCCGGTCTTCAGGTTGAATTTGCGGATCTGGGAAGGAGAGACGTACACATCGTTTTCTCCCGGAAGATAATTGTCGCTCCGGATGAATCCGTATCCGTCCGGGAGAACTTCCAGGATCCCGCTGACTGTCACGCCGCTGTCCAGCTTGTCGATGTCGTGGACCTCCCGGTCCCCGGTATTGGCGGACATCTCTTTTACTGCGTTTTTCTCTTCTTTTTTCTCTTTTTCGTCTTCCTGCAGCATAAGTTCTACGATCTCTGCCTTCTTTGCTGCTGAAACGCCTTTGATCCCTCTTGCTTTCGCAAGGTCTCTCAACGTAGCCACCGGCAGAGATTCATACTTCTCTCTCATCATTTTCTGAAACAATTCCTTTCATCCATACTATTTACTATATAAACTGCTTACAACGGGAATCACAGTCTGAATCGACTTCTTTTGAAATTATGGAATATTATACTACAGTTCTTTTTGTTTTTAAAGCCTTTTTTCGTAAAGTTTGAGGGAAACTTTATTGCTTCCGCCTTCCGGGAATGCTATGATAGTTATCAGGATCAGACATGCGATCTAGAAAGGATCTGACACCGATATGGCAGTATACTGGGGCGAAAAGCGCTACCATTCTCTGGACTACCACCTGCGGAACACTTACGGAGAGAAGCTCTACCGGCTTTCCCTGAACGGGGGCATGACCTGCCCCAACCGGGACGGCTCCATCGGAGAGCGGGGCTGCATCTTCTGCAGCCAGGGAGGCTCCGGCGACTTTGCCGCCGCCTCCTGCCTTGACATCCCGGAGCAGATCCGTCAGGCGAAAGCTCAGGTTGCCCGGAAATACAGGGGCAATTCCTATATTGCCTACTTCCAGGCTTACACCAACACCTACGCATCCCCGGCTTATCTGAAGGAGATCTTCTCCCAGGCCATTGCCTGCCCGGAAGTACGGATCCTGGCCATCGCAACCCGGCCGGACTGCCTTCCCCCGGAAGTGATCCGGCTTCTCAAAGAACTGAATCAGATCAAGCCTGTCTGGGTGGAACTGGGACTGCAGACCATCCATGAAGAGACCGCCCGGTTTATCCGGCGGGGTTACCCTCTCCCGGTCTTCGACCGGGCAGTGACCGATCTGAGGGCTGCCGGCATTGAAGTGATCGTCCATACTATCCTGGCCCTTCCCGGCGAAACCCCGGAAATGATGCTGGACACCCTGAACTATCTCAACCAGGCGGACGTCCAGGGGCTGAAGCTGCAGCTTCTTCACGTCCTTAAGGGCACGGACCTGGCAGCGGTCTATGAGGCCCGGCCTTTCTGGATCCCCACCCTGGAAGAATACCTGGAGCTTCTGGGGCTTTGCATCTGCCATATCCGTCCGGATATGGTCATCCACCGGCTCACCGGAGACGGACCCAAGTCTCTACTTATGGCCCCTTCCTGGAGCGGCGACAAACGCCGGGTGCTGAACCAGATCCAGGCTTACTTTAAACAAAACGACCTCTGGCAGGGAAAGGAGTTCTCTTATGGCAGAAAGCTTTAAACTTTACAAACTGATCGTGTTATATATGCTGGACAAGGTGGATTTTCCCCTCACCAACTCTCAGGTCTCGGAATTTATCCTGGACGAAGGCTACACCACTTATTTCAAACTGCAGCAGGCCATCTCCGAGCTTGCCCAGTCCGGCTTCATCCGGGAAGAGTCCACCCACAGCCGCACCTTCCTTCATCTTACGGAAGAGGGCGAGGAGACCATCCATTATTTTAAAGGAGACATTTCCCCCGCCATTCAGAAGGACATCAATGATTTCTTAAAAGATAAAAAATATGATCTGAAGAACGAGGTGTCGGTAAAGACTGACTACTACCGGACGCCCGCCGGGGAATACGCCGTCCAGTGCCAGGTCCTGGAGCAGAATGCTCCCCTTATCGACCTGACTCTTACCGTTCCATCTGAAGAAGAGGCCCAGACCATCTCCGGCAACTGGGCGAAAAAAAATCAGGAGCTCTACGCCCTGATCATGGAACATCTGTTATAGATTGATTTTTAAGGGGGTGGGACCTGTATGTCTCACCCCCGTTCTCTTCTCTATCCTAGGAAAGGATCAGTTTCGCGGCTCCGCAGATCCCCGCGTCATTTCCCAGCTTCGCAAGCGCGAAAGAAATATTCTGGTTGGCAAAGAAGGCCTTCTCCCGGAAATATTTCTCCACATATCTCAGAAGGATATCCCCCGCTTTGGACACGCCGCCGCCGATCACGATCACTTCCGGATCGGTGACCACCGCCACATTGGCCAGCGCATATCCTAAGTAGGAGCCGAATTCCTCCACGATCTCCTCCGCCACCAGGTCGCCCTCCTTCAGGGCGTCAAACACCAGCTTGGCGCTGAGCTTTTTCTCCCGCAGAACAGAAGGCTCCTCGTCTTTCTGCAGACGCTTCCTGGCAAGCCGCACGATACCGGTCGCAGACGCATACTGCTCCAGACAGCCCCTCTTTCCGCAGCCGCAGATGTCGATCTCCCCATAGTTTACGCAGATATGGCCGATCTCTCCTGCCGCTCCGTGGGCGCCGATCAGAGGATGGCCGTTTACAATGATCCCGCCGCCGACACCAGTGCCAAGGGTTACCATGACCAGGTCTTTGTAGCCTTTGCCTGCCCCCAGCCACATCTCGCCAAGAGCCGCCACATTTGCGTCATTTCCCACTGCCGTCCGGAATCCGGTCAGCTCTTCTGCCTCCCGCTTCACTTCTTTATATCCCCAACCCAGGTTGGCAGTACGCTGGACAATACCGTCCTCCTTCACAGGGGCCGGGATCCCGATCCCGATCCCCCGCACCAGGTCTCTTGCGATCCCTCTTTCTCTCAGTGTAACTTCCAGAGATTCCGCGATATCCGGGAGAATCGCTTCTCCCTCATTGTCCGTCCTGGTAGGGATCTCCCATTTGTCCACCAGTGTCCCGTCTGTCTGGAACAGGCCGATCTTAACCGTGGTGCCTCCGATATCTACTCCAAAGCAAAATTCCATAACGCTCACCCCTTATTTCTTTCTCATATTTTCCTGTACCCGCTTGTACAGTTCCTGCGCAGCATTGTAGCCCATCTTCTTCTGACGGTAGTTGATGGCCGCCGTCTCTGTGATGATGGCCAGGTTCCGGCCCGGGCGGATGGGGATCTGATGGCACACCACCCGGTTCCCCAGGAACTCGGTGTACTCTTCCTCCAGGCCAAGCCGGTCGTACTGCTTATCCTTGTCCCACTCCTCCAGAGTGATGACCAGATCGATATTCTGAGTAGCGCGCACGCTCTGCACACCGTACAGACTCTTTACATCCACGATACCGATGCCCCGAAGCTCGATAAAATGCCGGGTAATGTCCGGCGCTGTCCCCACCAGGGTCTCATCGCTCACCTTGCGGATCTCAACCACATCGTCGCTCACCAGACGATGTCCCCTCTGGATCAGTTCCAGAGCGGCCTCACTCTTTCCGATCCCGCTCTCACCCATGATCAGGACTCCAACGCCGTATACGTCCACAAGCACGCCATGGATAGAGATACAGGGGGCCAGCTCCACATTCAGCCACCGGATCAGCTCTGCCGTGAACTGAGAGGTCTTCATCTCACTCTGGAAAACCGGGATATTGGCGGCCACCGCTTTTTCCAGCATCATCGCATCCGGCATCTGGCTTCTGGAATACACGATCCCCGGCAGCTTATAGGATAAGAGCATGGAATAGATCCTTTCCTTCTCCTCCTCCGACATTTTCTGCAGGTAGGTATACTCCACAAAACCGATCACCTGGATCCGCTCTGCATCAAAATGTTCAAAATAGCCGGTCAGCTGCAGCGCCGGGCGGTTGATGTCCGGAACTTCCACGATCTTCTCCGAATAATCCACTTCCGGCGTCAGATTCTTCAGATTCATCTTCTCCACGATCGCGCTTACTTTGACGTTTCTATCCATGATACTCTCCTTTTCCTTTTCATTTCTTCTATTGTATCACCTGTGCAATCATTCTACCACATCAATGGAAAAAGTGATATACGTCCCGGGCGGATTTTTCATTCATGGAAGGCAGTTTTTTTAATTCCTCGATATCCGCGTTCCGGATAGCCTCAATGTTCTCAAAGTGCCGCATCAGATCTTTCCTTCTGGCAGGACCCACGCCGGGGATATCATCCAGCACAGAATGCACCTGGCTTTTCCCCCGAAGCTGCCGGTGAAAAGTGATGGCAAACCGGTGGGCCTCGTCCTGGATCCGGGTGATCAGGCGGAAGCACTCCGAATCCTTGTCAATGGGAAGCTCGATATTGTTGTAGTATAGTCCCCGTGTCCGATGGTTGTCGTCTTTCACCATTCCGCATACCGGAATGGATAATCCCAGTTTCTCAAGGACCTCAAGCGCCACATTGACCTGCCCTTTGCCGCCGTCCATCAGGATCAGATCCGGGAACTCCCGGAACCCTCCCAGATCCTTCCCCTCCTTCTGTTCTTCCAGGCCGTGCTGAAATCTGCGGGTCAGCACCTCTTCCATGCTGGCGTAGTCGTCCGGTCCCTGAACGCCTTTGATCCGGAACTTCCGATAGTCGTTCCGCTTAGGCTTGCCCCGCTCATAGACCACCATGGAACCCACAGAGGCAAAACCGCTGGTATTGGAGATATCGTAGGCTTCCATCCGCCGGATGCCGGTAAGTCCCAGGATCTTCTCCAGCTCCTTCACCGCGCCTATGGTCCGTCCTTCTTCCCGCTTCAGCCGTTCTTTGTCTGTATTCAGCACAAGGGCCGCGTTCTTCTCCGCCAGCTCCACCAGCTTTTCCTTCATCCCTTTCTGCGGGATCCGGATATGCACCTTCCGCCCTCGTTTTCCACTGAGCCACTCCTCGATGACTTCCGCGTCCGCCACCGGCTCCGGCAGCATGATCTCCGCGGGGATATAGGGCGTCCCTGCATAAAACTGTTTCACAAAGCTGGAGAGGATCTCGCCTGCGCCGTCTCCCTCCCCGATCTTCAGATAGAAATGATCCCGGCCGATCAGCCTGCCGCCCCGGATGAAGAACACCTGCACCACCGCGTCCTCCCCTCCCGAGGCCACTGCCAGGATGTCCCGGTCCTCCCCGGCGGTATCGGTGATCTTCTGCTTCTGGGCGATCTTCTGCACGCTGGAGAGCAGCTCCCGGTATTCGATGGCCCGCTCAAATTCCAGATCCTCTGATGCCTGGTTCATCTTCTCCTCCAGGTCTTTCAAGATCCCCTCATAATTTCCTCCCAGGAAACGGAGCACCTCCTGAATGGATTTCCGGTACTCCTCCTCAGAAATATATCCCTGACAGGGCGCTTTGCACTGATGGATGTGGTAATTCAGGCAGGGCCTTTCTTTCCCAATGTCCCTGGGCAGCTTCCGGTTGCAGCTTCGCACATGGTAGAGCCTGCGGATCAGTTCAATGGTATCCTTCACTGCCCCTGCGCTGGTGTAAGGGCCGAAATACCGGGATTTGTCCTTGGCCATCCGGCGGGCCAGCATCACCCGGGGATAAGGTTCTTCCACCGTCACCTTGATAAAAGGATATGCCTTGTCATCCATCAGCATGGTATTGTATTTGGGCCGGTGCTCCTTGATCAGGTTACACTCCAGCACCAGGGCCTCCAGTTCCGAATCCGTGATGATATACTCAAACCGCCGGATGTGGGTCACCATCTGCTCGATCTTGGCCCCCTTGTTCCGGCTGCTCTGGAAATACTGGCGGACCCGGTTCTTAAGACTCACCGCCTTCCCCACATAGATGATCTCATCCTTCTCATCATGCATCAGATATACTCCAGGCTTGCCTGGCAGTTTTTTTAATTCCTCCTGGATATCAAACATTGCGCTCCCTCAGCACAATGCAGCGACATTGAACTTCAACATCGCTGCATCTTCCACTTGTTTTCTTCTGTTTACTGTTCTTCCCCGGAACCGGTCTCCTGAACCGGATTCATGGCGATCCGCTCCTCCGTTTTCCCCTGGCCGTCTTCGGGTGTGATCCCTTCCACCTGATGGAAGATATCCATAAATTCTTTGCCGGTGATGGTCTCCTTCTCGATCAGGAAAGCCGCGATCTCGTCCAGGGCCTTCCGGTGCTCGCCCAGAAGCCGCTTGGCCTCCTCGTAGGATTCTTTCAGTATCTTCATGACCTCGTGATCGATCTCGGAAGCCGTCTCCTGACCGCAGTTGGCCACCGGTCTTCCGTCCAGATACCGGTGCTGGATGGACTCCAGCCCGATGAGTCCGAACTTCTCGCTCATACCATACTGGGTGATCATGGCGCGGGCAATACTGGTTGCCTTCTCAATATCATTGGCGGCTCCTGTGGTCACTGTGTCAAACACGATCTCCTCCGCCGCCCGGCCTGCCAGCATCCCTACCAGCATCGCCTGCAATTCCTTCTTGGTGTTCAGGAACTTCTCTTCCTCCGGCGTCTGCATCACATACCCCAGAGCTCCCATGGTACGGGGCACGATGGTGATCTTCTGCACCGGCTCCGCGTCCTTTTGCAGGGCGCTTACCAGCGCGTGTCCCACTTCGTGGTAGGATACGATCCGGCGCTCTTCCTGGCTCATGATCCGGTCTTTCTTCTCCTTGCCCACCAGGACTACCTCTACCGCTTCAAAAAGATCGGCCTGGCACACCGCGTTCCGCCCATGCTTCACCGCATTGATAGCCGCCTCGTTGATCATATTCGCAAGATCCGATCCCACCGCTCCTGAAGTTGCCAGGGCAATAGCTTCCAGATCCACCGTCTCATCCATCCGCACATCCTTGGAATGTACCTTCAGCACATCGATCCGGCCCTTCAGATCCGGCTTCTCCACAATGATCCGCCGGTCAAACCGGCCAGGCCGCAGAAGCGCCGGGTCCAGAATCTCCGGACGGTTGGTGGCCGCCAAAAGGACCAGACCTTTGTTGCTCTCGAATCCATCCATCTCCGCCAGAAGCTGATTCAGCGTCTGTTCCCGCTCATCGTTGCTCCCCAGCTGATTGTCTCTGCTCTTTCCAATGGCGTCGATCTCATCGATGAAAATGATACAGGGCGCCATCTGCTGGGCCTGTTTAAACAGATCCCGGACTCTGGACGCGCCCACGCCCACGTACATCTCTACAAAAGCCGAGCCGCTCAAGGAGAAGAAGGGCACTTTTGCCTCTCCTGCCACAGCCTTGGCCAGAAGCGTCTTACCGGTTCCCGGAGGTCCCACCAGCAGGGCTCCTTTGGGAAGCTTGGCCCCCACGCTGGTATATTTCCCCGGATTGTGGAGGAAATCCACCACTTCCTGAAGGGACTCCTTGGCCTCATCCTGGCCCGCCACATCCTGGAAGGTAACCCCGGTCTGCTTCTCCACATACATCTTGGCATTGCTTTTTCCAATGCCCATCACACCTCCGCCTTTGGACATCTTTCTCGTCATCCACACGAAGGTTCCCACAATAAGAGCGATGGGAAGGAAGGTCAGGAGCACGTTGAGCACCACAGCGGAAGTGGTGTCCGGGATCTCCTGGGAATACTTCACATTGGCCTTATAAAGGCGATCCGAAAGGGTGTCGTCCTGCACCACGCCGGTGTAGTACTCCTTGGCCACCCGCTCGCCGTCTTCTTTCTTCGCCTTGATCAGCAGCCGGTCATTCTGGATCTGTACCTCTGCCACCTTGCCGTCGTCCACCATCTGAAGGAACTTGTCATAGGTGATCTCCTCCTCCGTCCCGGTCCCCTGGAACTGAAAAAGCGCCAGGACAAGGATGGTGGTGATCAAAGTCACTAAAACTACAAAAGAGATCCCTTGCCTGTTATTTCTGTTGGGATCCTGATTATTTCTATTTTGATTGTTCTGGTTGTCCATTTTTTTCCTCCTGTATTTCTCTTACATTATACGGACAGCCCTGTCAGAAATCAATAAAAACATAGATTTATCATATTCTTTTTATACTTTTTTTATGCCTTTTTGGCCCCCTCTTTTTTCCTGCAGAAAAGATTGTAAACTTCTTCCCTTTTGTAGTATACTAGTAAGGTATTAAAAAAACGAGCACTATACAGACATAAGAGGAATGAGAATGAAAACAGGATTTGACAACGAAAAGTATCTGCAGATGCAGTCCGCCCACATCCGGGAGCGGATCAGCCACTTTGACAACAAGCTTTATCTGGAGTTCGGCGGCAAGCTGTTTGACGACTATCATGCTTCCCGGGTCCTTCCCGGGTTTCAGCCCAACAGCAAGATGCGCATGCTCATGCAGCTCTCCTCCCAGGCGGAGATCATCATCGTGATCAGCGCGGATGATATCGAGAAGAATAAGATCCGCGGAGATCTGGGCATCACCTACGATGTGGACGTGCTGCGCCTCATGTCCGTCTTCAAAAGCCACGGACTTTTTGTCGGCAGCGTGGTGATCACAAAATACAGCGGCCAGGAGAGCGCCGCCCTCTTCAAGAACCGGCTGGAGAAGCTGGGGATCAAAGTGTACCGCCATTATCCCATCCAGGGATATCCCACCAATATCCCGCTGATCGTCAGCGAGGAGGGATACGGCAAGAACGACTACATCGAAACTTCCAGGCCTCTGGTGGTGGTAACGGCTCCCGGCCCCGGAAGCGGCAAGATGGCCGTCTGCCTGTCCCAGCTCTACCACGAACACAAGCGGGGCGTCTGCGCAGGCTATGCCAAATTCGAGACCTTCCCCATCTGGAATATTCCTCTGAAGCACCCGGTGAACCTGGCCTATGAGGCAGCCACAGCAGATCTCAACGATGTCAACATGATCGATCCCTTCCACCTGGAAGCCTACGGAGAGACTACCGTCAACTACAACCGGGACGTGGAGATCTTCCCGGTGCTGAACGCCATCTTCCAGCGGATCTATGGGGAGAGCCCTTACAAATCTCCCACAGACATGGGAGTCAACATGGCCGGCAACTGTATCTGCGACGACGAAGCCTGCCGGGAAGCCTCCCGCCAGGAGATCATCCGCAGGTATTACAACTCCCTGCGCCGGCTTCTCATCGGGGCCTGCTCCGATGCAGAGGTCTATAAGATCGAGATGCTCATGAACCAGGCCGGCGTCACCGTCCATGACCGCCCGGTGGTGGATGCAGCTCTTAAGCGGGCGGAGGAGACCGGCGGCCCGGCGGCAGCGCTCCAGCTCCACGACGGGCGCATGATCACCGGCAAGACTACTGATCTTCTGGGAGCTTCCGCAGCCCTTCTTTTGAACGCGCTGAAAGAACTGGCGGGTATTGACCATGACCGGCACGTGATCTCCCCGGAGGCCATCGAGCCTATCCAGAAGCTGAAGACCCAGTATCTGGGCAGCCGCAATCCAAGGCTTCACACAGACGAGGTGCTGATCGCCCTGTCTGTCAGCGCCGCCACAGACCCGGTGGCTCAGAAAGCTCTGGATCAGATCCCCAATCTGAAAGGCTGCCAGGCCCATACTTCCGTCATGGTGGGATCTGTAGATCTGAAACAGTTCAAAAAGCTGTCCATACAGGCCACTTTTGAACCAAAATATGAGAAAAATTCTGTATTTTAAAAATCAGTTGGGGATGTGTTCTTTTTAAAAAGAACACGTCCCCAACTATTTCCTGGAAAAGATATGCTTGATAAATACATACATCACGATCACAAAGGCAATGAGATAACCAAAGGCTCCCAGCGCCGGGATCCCCATGATCTTAGGCTTCATGTCCGTGGTGCAGATAATGCTGGAACTGATCAGCAAAGCCATCACCCACAGGCCCATCACGATGTTGCGGACCAGACGCCTGAGAAGCTGGCTTAAATCTCCGGACGCATGAAGATCCATGTTGATCCGTGTCTGGCCTTTTAGGCTCCCCTGGAGGAACTCCGCCATCAGGGAAGGAATGTCCACCGCTCTGTGAAGAGAGCGGTACAGGGCTTTGCCGCCTTTTTTGAATTCTGCCTTCCAGTCCAGTTTCTGTATGAAATCCGCCTTGATCCTGGCCGCCGCGATCTCTGTCATATTGATCTCCGGCGTGATCTCTGCCAGAACTCCCTCCATGTGGGTAAGACCTCTGGCCAGCATGGTAAGGCCGTGAGGCATGGAGATCCGGTTCTCTTTCATCACATCCATCAGATCCTGCATCACTTCGCCGATGTCGATGGTCCCCATATCCGCGCTTCCATACTTGGACATAAGATCACTGATGTCCTGATAGAGCCGGTTCCGGTCCGGCTTCCCCCGGAAGTCTCCCAGGGCCAGTACCGCCTCCTGGATCAGGCCTATGTCTCCGGAGGCCACGCCCCGGATCACCTCGCCGATCAGCTCCCGGTCCCGTTCCGTCAGCCGTCCCATCATACCCATATCCAGCCAGACGATCTTGCCGCCCCGGATCCGAACATTTCCCGGATGGGGATCTGCGTGGAAGAACCCGTCCTCCATCACCTGCTTGATATAGTTGTCTACAAATTTCCTGCCGATCTCCTTTAAGTCGTATCCATTTTCCAGAAGATCCTCCCTGGCATTGATGGGAAATCCTTCCACATATTCCATCACCAGCACATGAGTGGTGGTGTGTTCCCTGTAGAGCTTCGGCGTCTCCACGAAGACCACATCCTGGTTCTTCCTGGCAAACTCCTCCGCATTGGCCGCCTCAGTGAGAAAATTCATCTCCTCCTGGGTGGTCATCCACAGTTCGTCCAGCACCATGTCAAGATCCACAAGCCCCCGCAGGGTAGTGACCGGCAGGAGTTTGGCCGCCTTGTGCAGAAGGCCGATGTCCCTTGCCATCACTTCATAGATCCCTTTACGCTGGACCTTCACCACCACCTGCTCCCCCGACTGGAGAATGGCCCGATGGACCTGAGCGATAGACGCAGAGCCAATGGGGGTCTCCTCGATCTCCTGGAACACTTCCGTCCAGGGATACCCGTAGGACTCCTGGATCACCTCCGCCACTTCCGCAAACGGCATGGGCGCCACTTCCGAGTGGAGCCGCATCAGTTCGTCGCAGTACCGTTTGGGCAGGATGTCCGAATGCATGGACATGATCTGACCCAGCTTGATATAGGTGGGTCCCAGATCCTCCAGGATCATCCGCAGCTTCTCCGGACTTACGCCCCGGGTGATCTCGTGCTTGTGGAGCACCGCCGTCATCTCCCGCAGTCTGGAACTGTAGGTTTTATTTTCTTCTTTGTCTTTACTCATTCAAATCTCCGGATCCCGCTTCCGGCTCCGGCGCCTCCTGTTCTTCCATCTTCCGGAGCTGAGCCTTCAGCTGATCCAGCTGCTCCGGCGTCATCTTCTCCAGAAGCTCCCCAAGTTCCTCAGGAGAAGAAGGCTTCACAGACACATTTACCTTGTCTTTTACCGTCTCCTTCAGATTGTGCTTCAGCTCCTGGTTGAGGGCTTTTCCCTGCTCAACGGTCAGTTCGCCCTTTTTCACCAGCTCGTCCAGGATCTCTTTTGATTTCTCTGAAGTCACTGCGATGGTCCCCACGCCTGCAAGTAAGATTTTTTTGATTCCGTCTCCTAAATTTTCCATATTCTTAAACTCCTTTCCGGTATTTTTTTACAGATTTTATATAAGCCCGAACACTGCCAGAAGTTTGGGCCCGAAGATGATCACTCCGATCACCGCGGCTGCGATCGCTGCGATCAGCACCGCGCCGGCGGCGGTATCCTTCGCCTTCTTGGCCAGCGGATGGTAATCCTCGCTTGCCAGGTCCACCACCGCCTCCACGGCAGTGTTGACCAGCTCAAGCCCCAGAATCAGGCCAAACAGGATCAGGCAGATGCACCACTCTGTCCTGGAGAGTCCCAGCCAGATCCCTGCCAGCACCACCACCACTGTAGCCACGCAATGGATCTGCATATTGCGCTCCTTTCGGATACATGTAAAAATCCCCTCAAAGGCATAACCAAAACTTTTATACAGAGGATTCTTCTTTCCCTTCATCTGATCCCATCTCCCTGCGCCCGGATGACCGGGCCATTCCTTTGTCTGTCTCTATTGTAGCAAATTCCCGGCCCGAGAACCACCCTTTTTCACAGATTCCCCTGCCCTGAATATACTATCCTTAGCAGTTTCCTTGCGCAAAAGGAGGATTTTATGAAAAAGCGATTTACCGCCCTTTTACTTGTCGCTCTTATGCTGAGCGCCGCTGTGTGCGCCTGCGCTTCCAAAGAAGAAGGCGTTGCGGAAGAAAACCATCCGGAAAAAACGAAAGTGGTCCTCAACGAGGTGGCTCACTCCATCTTCTATGCGCCCATGTATGTGGCCATCGAAGAAGGATATTTCCAGGAGGAAGGCATCGATCTGGAACTGGTGACCGGATTTGGCGCCGACAAGACAATGACCGCCGTCCTCTCCGACAGCGCGGACATTGGGTTTATGGGCTCGGAAGCCTCTATCTACACCTACAATGAAGGCGCCACCGACCATGTAGTCAACTTCGCCCAGCTCACCCAGCGAGCCGGCAATTTCCTTGTGGCCCGCCAGGAGATGCCTGACTTTACCTGGGAAGACCTGAAAGGGACCGACGTCCTGGGCGGAAGAAAAGGCGGCATGCCTCAGATGGTCTTCGAGTATATCCTGAAGCAAAACGGCATTGACCCGGCTAAGGATGTAGCCATTGACCAGAGCATCGACTTTGGCTCTACTGCCGCTGCTTTCGCAGAAGGCCAGGCGGATTTCACCGTAGAGTTTGAACCGGGCGCCACCAGCCTGGAGCAGGAAGGCAAAGGCTATGTCGTGGCCTCCCTGGGCACAGACAGCGGATACGTTCCCTACACGGCATTCTCCGCCAAACAGAGCTACCTGGATGAAAACCCGGATGTGATCCAGGGATTCACCAATGCGCTGCAGAAAGGAATGGACTTCGTGCAGGCCCACACCCCGGAAGAGATCGCCGCCGTCATCGAACCCCAGTTTAAGGAGACAGACCTTGACACCATCACCACCATCGTCTCCCGCTATTACGAACAGGACACCTGGAAAGACAATCTGATCTTCCAGGAAGAAAGCTTCGACCTGCTCCAGGATATCCTGGATGAAGCCGGCGAACTCACCAAACGCGCTCCCTATGCGGATCTGGTGACCACAGAATTCGCCGAAAAAGCAGCCCGGTAATCAAGTGGGGACGTGGTATTTTTAAAAATACCACGTCCCAGATTGAAAATACCCTGTCCCTTTTTACATTGTCTTCCCAAAATTCAGCTCAATGGAAGTGATACACCCCTTGATCTCTACCTTCCGCCCCTCATATCTCCCCGGCACATGGAGCATATTCCGTTTATCCACATGGGGCGTAAAGATTTCGCCTCCTTTTTTCACTTTCAACGGCCCGACCTCATCAGAGATGTAAAGCAGGTCCGGCCCCACCCACGTTCCATAGATCTTTCGCTTCCTCAAATGATATTCCACTGGCATCGCGACTCTCGACTTATTGACCTCTGTTATTTTTTCTCCGATTGCAAACATTTGATTCTCCATCCTGCTCTTAAATTCTCAGCCTTTTATCTGCTCAATGATATACTCCTTGATCTCCGCCCGCGGCTTTTTAAGCGCCGCGGCCAGTTCCCCGGTGAGAAACCGCTCTGCGCTGCTTAAGTACCGCTCGTCCATTCCTACCGCCTTCTTTCCGCAGGCCAGCCGTTTCTCCCGTCTGAGATAGGTGGTTTTGATCACCGCGACCCACTTCTGGCACTGGTTGCTTAAAAGTGCTTCTTTATAAAACACCTCTCTTTTTTTCTCATCTGCTATCTGCAGATCCTCCGCCTCCCGCAGCTGTTCGATCAGCGTTCTGGCTTCCTTTGCGGAAATGATCTCCCGGATCTGCCTCTTTTCATTGTTTACAGGGGTATAAACGGTTCCTCCCGCATCGTACAAAGGCTTCAGCGTATAATACTCTTTCTCTCTGTCCGAACAGCTCATCTCCAGCTTCCCGACGTCGATCACTTCACAGACACCTTCTTTGTAATGCGCCACATAATCGCCGACCCTAAACATGTTTAACCTCCTTTTCGTTTTTGACGCTCATAAAAACTGGCATACAGTAAGGCAGCCGACTGCCTGTAGACTGTACGCCAGTTTTCACTCGCTTACATCTATGAAGTTCTTCCCTACATTGCCATCAAGCTCTTATAGAATTATTATAACACCTTTCTTCCATAAATGTAAGAATTTTTATCTTTTTTTCTGATAACATTTGTCTATATTTATTGAGTCACCTACATATATATGAATAAATGCCAAAAAGAGGACGATCCATGTTCAAAAAAACAAAGTTTCTGAAAATCTTTTCCCTCTCCCTGCTCTTCTGTCTCTGCTTTCTGGCAGGAAGGGGAGCCGCCGCTCTGTCAGATCACGCTTCCTCCGCCAGACTTACTTCCGGCAGGATCACGCAGGCCGCGGAAAACTGGGGCTTAAGCTTTCAGGAGGAGGGCGCTCCCCCTGTAGGGAACGCCACCTGTGAGGAACTGGAAACCTACGACGCCTATTATCGGGAAGATACAGAAGAAAAAGTCCTGTATCTCACCTTTGACTGCGGATATGAAAACGGGAACACCCCCAGGATCCTGGAAGCCCTGAAAAAGCACCGCGCCCCGGCCACCTTCTTCGTGGTGGGCAATTATCTGGACACAAGCCCGGACCTGGTCAGGCAGATGATCCGGGAAGGCCACGCCGTAGGGAACCACACCTTCCACCATCCGGACATGTCACAGATCTCCGGAAAGGAAGCCTTCCAAAAAGAACTGGAGGACGTAGAAAAGGCTTTCCGGGAGATCACCGGAAAGCCTCTGTCCAGATATTACCGTCCGCCCCAGGGAAAATACAGTCCCCACAACCTGAAAATGGCTCAGGAGCTTGGCTATCACACCTTCTTCTGGAGCCTGGCCCATGTAGACTGGATCCAGGACGATCAGCCCACCCGGAAAGAGGCCCTGGATAAGCTCTTGTCCCGGGTCCACCCCGGCGCCATCGTACTGCTCCACAATACCTCCGCCACCAACGGCGCCATCCTGGATGAGCTGCTCACCCGCTGGGAGGAGATGGGGTATTCCTTCCGGCCTCTTGAAGACCTGATCCATGGATCCCGGAAGGAAGACTCATCGAAGGATCTGCCCCAGGAAACTGCTTCCGTCTCCCTGCCAGGACAGACCAAACAGTTCCCCAATGGTCTGGGCGATATCTGCAAAAGATCCACGGGTCCCCAGATCCACTCCTTTCTTTAACCTCTGCCCCCAGCACAGGCAGGGGGTGTATTCCCGGCTGTGATCCGTCCCTTTGAACCCCGGATCACAGCCGTGGTCCGCGGTGATCATCAGGTAGTCTTCCGGGCCCATCCCCGCCATCAGTTCCCCAAGCTGTACATCCACCTCATTCAGGGCGTTCACATACCCGTCAATATCGTTGCGGTGGCCATAGAGCATATCGAAATCCACCAGGTTGACGAAACAAAGCCCTGTGAAATCTTCCTTCAGGATTTCCAGCGTCTGCTCCATATTCTTCTGGTTTCCCTCGTTGGGATACGATCTGGTCAGCCCTTTCCCGGCGAAAATATCCTTGATCTTCCCCACGCCGATCACCTGATATCCCGCCGCCTTCAATGCGTCCAGGATGGTCTCCCTGGGCGGTTCCAGAGAGAAATCATGGCGGTTTACCGTCCGCTGGTAATCCGGATAAGTCCCCACAAAGGGCCGGGCGATCACCCGCCCCACCCCGTGCTCACCGGTAAGAATGGCTCTCGCCTTGCGGCAGTCTTCATAAAGCTCCTCCAGAGGGACCACCTCTTCATGGGCGGCAATCTGGAAAACGCTGTCCGCGGACGTATAAACGATCAGATCCCCGGTCCTCTCCTGCTCCCGGCCGTATTTTTTGATCACTTCCGTTCCGGAATAGGGCTGGTTGCAGAGCACGCCCCTGCCGGTGGCTTTGGAAAATGCATCGATGATCTCCTGGGGAAAGCCGTTGGGATACGTGGGAAATGGTTTCCTGGAGATCAGTCCGGCGATCTCCCAGTGGCCCACGGTGGTGTCTTTGCCCATGGAATCTTCCCGCATTCTGGCGTAACACCCTTCCACCCCGGAAACCTTTTTCTGAAAAGACGTCCCTTCCAGACTACAGATACCAAGCTTCTCCAGATTGGGCACATGAAGTTTTCCACTGCGAACGCAGGTGCCAAAGGTATCGCAGCCCACATCGTCAAAAAGTTCCGCGTCCGGGGCCTCCCCTACGCCAACACTGTCCAGTACGATGAGAAATATCCGTTTCCCCATAGCTTTTATTCCCTCCTTCTTTCTTTATCCTGATATGGAAACAGCGCGCCATGCTCTGACACAGGGCGCGCCTTCTCTTAAACCCTACTCCGGGAAGACCGGAAGGATCTTCTTATGATTTACGTCTACCAGGCCAAGGTCTGACATCTTCGCCTCCGGGATCACCGGAAGAGCCAGCGTCACGATCCTAAGGAGCGGGTTCTCCATCTCGGTAAGTCCCAGCGCCCGGTTCGCCTCTTTCATCTTAGCGCTGTCCGCCGCAAGATCTTCCGCTTTCTTCAGGGAGATCAGCCCGGCCAGCGGAAGTTCCAGAGTGTGGAGGATCTGTCCATCCTTCACCGCGCACATGCCGCCGCCCACACGCTTCAGCTCCTCTGCCGCGATCAGAGCGTCCGCCGGATCATCGTAGACAATGGTCAGATTGTGGCTGTCATGGGACACGGTGGAAGCAAGGGCTCCGCAGGTAGTACCGAATCCACGGACCACACCCAGCGCCAGATTGTCGTTGCCCTCATAACGGTTGACCACGGCCACAAATTTCAGATTCTCATCTCCACTAAGATCCAGCCGCCCGTCCTTCACCGGAAGTTCTTCGCACACCGCCTCCGTAGAGGACAGATTCAGGTCGTAATAAGTCATTACCGTAACCTTGACCTTTCCATCCTGCACCGGGGCTCTCAGTGTAAAGTCCTCTTCCGTCAGGTCTTTTACATGGACGGAATTGCGGCTCTCCAGCGGATAGGATTTCTCTTCAATAGAAGCCAGAAGCTTCCCGTTCTCCGCCACCAGTTTCCCGCCAAAGAATACCTTGGAAGGCTTCAGTTCCGTCAGGCTCTCTACAAGCTGCAGGTCCGCCACATATCCCGGCGCCACTGCGCCCAGGTTCTCAAGGCCGGCCTCTCTTGCATTGTTCAAAGTAGCGCTCTTGATGGCTGCCACCGGCTCCATGCCGCAGCGGATCGCCGAACGCACCACGTCGTTCATATGGCCGTTGTGGAGAATGTCGTCCGCCTCCCGGTCATCGGTACACAGACTTAAGTTGTCAAAGAACCGGAAGTCTTTCACGCCCTCCCAGATCTCCTTCACGTTCTTGGTGATGGAGCTGTCTCTGGCGTCCACGTGCATACCGCTGCGGATCTTCTCCTTCGCCTCTTCTCCCAGCCGGGATTCATGGCAGGTGTTGGGACCGCCGCACAGATACGCGGACAGGGATCTTCCTGTTACAAACGGCGCGTGGCCCTGGAGATACAGCCCGTTCTTCTCCGCCACTTCGATGATATCCATCATCCGGTCTCCGCCTTCGATCACATCAATGAAATCCATCACCTCCGCCAGGCCGATGACCCGGGGAAGCTTAGCCAGTTCTTCAATCTCCGCCACGCCAAACTCTGCCCCGGCGTTCTCAAGGCCCGGGACTGCCGGCACGCAGCTTGGAATATCGATGAGCTGCCGCATGGGCAGTTCCTCAGAACTGTCGTACATATAGCGCACGCCTTCCACACCCCACACATTTCCGATCTCATGGGGATCGGTGATAACGGTGGTGGTCCCGTGGGGGATCACGGTACGGGCGAAATTCCGGGGCGTCATCATGGAGCTCTCAATATGCTCATGGGCGTCGATAAATCCCGGGAGCAGGTACTGGCCCTGCCCGTCGATCACCTCCGCGGCCTTGTCAAGATCCGCCTCCAGGTTCTGATACTCCACATGAGCGATCATCCCGTCGTAGACAAAAACATTGGCCGGATAGATCTCTCCTGTGATGGTGTTGACCAGCTTCACATTCTTGATCAGCAGATCGCTTGGGATCTCTCCCAGGGCAGCTTTCAGAAGCTGCCGCTTGTTCTTTGGACGAATTTTCATAACGCACGGTCTCCTTTATTTATTAATTGAAAATAAAGTACATTACCAACGGGATCGCCAGCACATACATAACCGGAGACAGCTCTTTGTATTTGCCGGTCGCCAGTTTGATGAAAATGTGTGCCAGGATACCTGCCGCGATACCGGAAGCGATACCGCCCGCAAAGATCACGAACATGATCATGACAAAGGGGCCGAAAGCATCGGTAAAATCGCTGAAGTCAATATTCTGGATACCGGATACCATCAGGAATCCTACAAAGATCAGAGCTGGGCCTGTCGCAGCGTCCGGGATCATCAGTACCAGCGGTGAGAAGAATACCATAATGCCAAACAGGATGGCTACCACAACGCTGGTCAGACCAGTTCTTCCGCCTGCCTCAACACCGGAGGAAGACTCTACGAACGTAGTGATGGTCGTGTTACCGGTGCAGGCGCCCACGCAGGTTCCGATGGCGTCTACCAGGAAAGGCTTCTGGATATCCGGCATATTTCCGTTCTCATCCAGCATGTTGGCTTTGCCCGCAACACCCAGGACAGTTCCCAGGGTTGAGAAGAAGTCGCCGCAGAAGGTGATGAACACGTAGATCACCGTCTGGAATGCCAGAAGGCCCTTGAAGTCAAAGGACAGCATCAGGTTCCCCAGGCCTGCCATATCCGGAAGCTTCGCCACAGAATCCGGAAGCTGGGTCACGCCCACCGGGATCCCAAGAAGGGTTACCGCCACAATGCCGATCAGGATGGCGCCGTTTACATGGTAAGCAGTCAGGATGGCGATCAGGAAAAGTCCCAGCAGGGAAAGAGCCACTGCCGGCTGAGTAAAGTCTCCTCTGCTGATCCCGTCCTCGAAAACTCCGATCCCGGAGTTGTCAAATCCCAGATACGCGATGTAGAATCCGATGGCCGCTCCAATGGACACTTTAATATTCTTGGGGATCGCCTTTACGATCAGGTCCCGGATCCCGAAGATAGTCAGGACAACAAAGATGGTACCGGAGATCAGGGTGATGGCCATGATCTCCCCAAATGACAGCGTTCCTGCCTGCAGAAGCGCTCCGAACATGAAGTTGGTGCCCATTCCGGTAGCCAGGGCAAAAGGCATGTTGGCATATAATCCCATGAACAATGTGATCAGCGCGCTGACGATGGCACAGGTTACCGCAAGGGCTTCCTTGGTGATCACCAGCCCGTTTACGTCTGTAAAGGAAGCGGCGTCGCCGAATCCGATGATAGCGCTGGGCTGTACCACCAGCACATATGCCATAGTCATAAAGGTGGTAAAGCCGGCAAGGATTTCCGTCTTTACGTTAGATCCCTTTTCATTGAGTTTGAAAAATGATTGTAATTTCCCCATTCTCTTTTTCTCGTTCCTTTCTTAATGAAAATTGTATTTGCGCCCTTCATTATACGCCGGGATATCCCGTTTTGCAAACCCATTTTCCACCAGGCAGAAAACTAGATCTTCCCTTC
The DNA here is from genome assembly GCF_048354975.1 of Massilistercora timonensis. Taxonomy (NCBI): domain Bacteria; kingdom Bacillati; phylum Bacillota; class Clostridia; order Eubacteriales; genus Massilistercora; species Massilistercora timonensis. The sequence goes on from NZ_DBGCJQ010000047.1 coordinate 28,004, forward strand.
ATTTTTTTCTTCCAGCACATGGATCCCCTGAAGAAACATCCAGCACACCGGCGTGGGAACCCCCAGCTCTTGTCCCATACGCACCATGCTTCCGGCGAACATCTCGATCTCCGTCTTCCTCCCGGCTTCCAGGTCCTGCAGGGTGGAGGGCTTATTCTGATAAGGGATGGTAAGCAGCGTCTGATCCTGGCCCCGCATCACCTCATCGGAAATGTGGATGCCTTTTGCCTCTGCCACTGCCTGTACCTCCTTCATGGCCGCCCGGCGGATACTGCTGGCCGCCTGGCTTACACCATAGGCGCCAAAGGGGATCCCCAGCAGCGCGCAGGTAAGATTCTCTCCCACATTGCACATATATTTGAACCACAGGCCCCAGACCATGTCCTTATCCACCTCATAAGGGATGTGGCAGCGCTCAAACACCTCTTGCACCGCCTTCACCCGCTCTGTCAGTTCTTCATTGCGGGCCTCGCCAAAATGGACCTTTCCCCAGTAGGGATCAAAATCTGCCTTTCCATCCTTCATAACGATAGAAACCCGCATATAGGAATACAGGGTGTGCTCCCAACCATACACAGCAGCCACCTTTTCTTCACTCTCCACACCGTTCATCACGCAGAGGATCTGGGTGCGCTCCCCCACAAATCTGCGGATATCCTGAAGCGCCTGGGAAAGTCCCATATCTTTTACCGCCATGATGATCAGGTCTTTTGGCTCCCCGTTCTCCGGCTCACAGACAGGGAAACGGTGATTCTTT